>CAZTCA010000044.1:0-11350 GCA_964612405.1 uncultured Pseudomonadota bacterium | reverse complement strand
CTCGTCAAATAAACATTTGATTTATATGCAGTTATGGGCTATCATCTCGCCCCTCAAAGAATTATGGCAGATATTCGCAAAATATTCGGAACAGACGGCATTCGAGGATTGGCCAACATCCATCCCATGACCTCTGAGATGTCCTTGCAGTTGGGAAGGGCCATTGCCTATGTTTTTCAAAACGGGGGCAAGAGACATGGCATCGTGATCGGTAAAGACACCCGAATCTCCGGCTATATGCTTGAAACTGCGCTTGCTTCCGGCATCTGTTCAATGGGGGCAGACGTCATGCTTGTAGGTCCGCTCCCCACGCCGGCAGTTGCTTTTATAACGCAGGGGATGAGGGCCGACGCAGGTGTTGTTATATCGGCATCCCACAATGCTTATGAAGATAATGGAATCAAATTTTTCGACAGAAACGGCTTCAAGCTTCCCGATGAACTCGAATCTCAGATGGAATCTCTCATCACAACCGGAGAGGTCGATCATCACAGGCCAACAAAGGACGGAATTGGCAAGGCTATAAGAATTGATGACGCAAACGGAAGGTATATTGAATTTTTGAAGAGAACCGTCCCCAAAGGGATGAACTTTAACGGTCTCAAGGTCGTTTTGGATTGTGCTCATGGTTCTGGTTATAAAGTTGCGCCTGCCGTGCTGACGGAGCTCGGTGCCAAGGTCATTGCAATCGGCGTTACTCCGGACGGAAAGAATATTAATTCAGGATGCGGTTCGACACACCCTGAGCTTATGGCAAGACTCGTCAAGGAACACAATGCCGACCTGGGCATAGCCCTCGACGGAGATGCAGACCGCATCATTATGGCTGATGAAATGGGATCTATCGTTGACGGCGATCATATCCTCTCGATCTGCGCTCAACACATGCACAAACACGGCGAGCTTGTAAAGGGAACGCTAGTTACAACCGTGATGGGTAATCTTGGTATTGATAAGGCAATGCATGCAATGGGGATCAAGGTTGTCCGCACATCCGTTGGTGACAGATATGTCATTCAGGCGATGAGGACCAGCGGATATAATCTGGGTGGTGAGCAGTCGGGTCATATTATTTTCTCTGATCATGGAACAACCGGCGATGGAACAATGGCCGGTCTGCAGGTTTTGTCCGTTCTTCTCGAGAGGGATCAACCCCTATCGATGGTTAAAAAGGTATTCACTGCGTTTCCTCAGGTTTTAACGAATGTGAGGGTGAGAGAGAAGAAAGAGTTCTCACAGATCCCCGAGCTTTCCAAGCAGATTAAAGAGGTTGAGCGTGAACTGGGGCAGAACGGCAGACTTGTAATCAGATATTCAGGAACCGAGATGCTCGCGAGGATTATGATTGAAGGCGAGAACAAAGACAGGCTTTCAAATATGGCCAACGATCTTGCAGATGGAATTAATAAGCATTTAGGCCGATAATTTAAATAAGATGAAAAAACTTGGTGTTAACATAGATCACGTAGCCACGCTGAGACAGGCACGTTTGACCAGATATCCCGATCCGGTAAGTGCCGCGGCAATTGTAGAGAAGGCCGGTGCGGATCAAATTACAATTCATTTAAGAGAAGACAGGCGTCATATTCAGGATGGCGATCTTCGTGTGTTAAGAAATACTGTAACAACAGAGTTGAATCTTGAGTTGGCCGCAAACAGGGGAATAGTAGATATCGCCAAAGAGGTTCTGCCGAATGTCTGCACGTTTGTGCCGGAAAAGAGGCAAGAGCTCACAACTGAAGGCGGAATCGATGTTGCAGGGATGATGAAGAGTCTAAGGCCTTTGGTCAAGAGCCTGACCGACAAATCTGTCGTTGTCAGCATGTTTATTGATCCTGAGATCAAACAGATTATTGCTTCAAAAGAGAGCGGGGCGAATTCAATCGAGCTACACACGGGGAGATATTGTGAGTTGACTGCACATTTGAAGGGAGATGAAGATGTGTCTCAATTGACTTTGGATGCAAGGAAAGAGCTTGAGAGGTTGAAGATAGCGGCAAATAAGGCACGTGAGATCGGCCTTTATGTTGCGGCGGGGCATGGTTTGAATTATAATAATACAGCCTTGGTTGTGAAAGAGATACCCGAAATTGTGGAGTACAACATTGGGCACTCGATTATCTCCAGAGCAGTTTTTATTGGCTTGGAAAATGCGGTACGTGAAATGAAAAGACTCGTTGAGCGTTGAACGTTGATTGTTGATTGTTTATAGATAAATTATTCGATAAACGATAAACGATAAACGATAAACGGAAACAATATGATCCTAGGAATCGGAGTAGATCTTGTCGATGTCAGAAGAATCGAGGGAATCATTTTTCGCTGGCAGGAGAAGTTTCTCAAGAGAATCTTTACCGACAGAGAAATAAGATATTGTAACAATAAGAAAAATCCTGCGCAGAGATTTGCAACAAGATATGCGGCAAAAGAGGCCCTGATCAAGGCGTTCTACCCAAAAGGTTATGTGGGGATTAATTTAAGGGACATTGAGATTTTCGAGAAGGAAGGCAGGCCTGCCGTCAATCTTTTCGGTACTGTCAAAAAGTATGTCGAAGAAAAGGGGATCAAGAATATCTTTATCATGCTTTCGCATGATGGAAATTACGGGATAGCCAACGTCATCTTAGAAGGTTAATCTGGTTCGTTAGTTCGTTAGTGCGTTGGTGCGTTGGTTTTTTTAAATGTACCAACGAACAAACGCACTAACGCACCAACACACCAGATGAAACTTGCCACCGCCAGTCAGATGCAAAATATTGACAAGGCCGCCATTGAAGGGCTCGGCATTCCATCGCTTACATTAATGGAAAATGCCGGCAAGGGTGTGACAGAAGTCGTCCAAAGAGAATTTCCTGAGACCGGACCTGTGTCGATTGTCGTCGGCAAGGGGAATAATGGCGGAGATGGTCTAGTAGTTGCAAGGCTGCTCAAAAAAGCGGGCTATCAAATATATCTCTTTCTTTGTTCGCCGTGGACAGAATTTACACCTGACGCAAGAATAAACTGGGACAAATTAGCGGGCCTAGGCATTGAGGTGTTTGAGTTTGAATCCGAAAAATCAATCAACAATCATTCCGAACTTTTCAGGAAATCTATCTGTATAGTAGATGCAATTTTTGGCACCGGCCTGACCAGTGAAGTGAAGGGAAAGTATAAGGCGATCATTGAATATCTCAATTCGCTCGTGAAACCAATAGTGGCGGTTGATATTCCCTCCGGCCTTTCTGCAGATACAGGCAGGCCTTTAGGGACAGCGATCAGAGCCAAGTTTACGCCTACATTGGGTCTTGGCAAGGTCGGGCTCTTTATCGATTCGGAATACTCGAGGAACGTGGAGATAATAGATATCGGATTTCCTGAGGAGCTTATTTCCAAGACAAGAACAGGTTTCTTTCTCTCGGAACCAGAGATTTTTGAGAATTATTTCAATGAGAGAAAGCCCAACTCCCATAAAGGGGATTTTGGCCATGTCCTTACAATTGCCGGATCATCCGGAAAGATAGGTGCGGGGCTTCTTTCGTCAAGGGCAAGTCTCAGGTCCGGCGCAGGTCTTGTGACATATGCCCTGCCGGATGCCGCATATAAAAAATTCAGCGAGAAGGCGCCGGAGATAATGTATGAAGCCCTGCCGGATGAGAGGCGCGGTTATCTGGGGAAAACATCAATCGCTAAGATGAAGACTATCATATCCGGCAAAGACGTTGTTGCGTTGGGGCCCGGAATCGGCACTCAAGAAGAGACGAAGAAGGTCGTCTTCGAATTGCTGAAGAGGGTGCCGGTGCCCATCGTTTTGGATGCTGATGGAATTAATTGTGTTGAATCAGATTTTAACGTTCTTTCTACAAGAAAATATCCGACTATCCTCACACCTCACCCGGGAGAGATGGGGCGACTCTTTAAGAAAACGACCAAAGAGATTCAGGTGGACAGAATCGGAATTGCGCGAAAATTTGCGAAAGAATATGGAGTTTATGTCGTGTTAAAAGGAAATAAGACAATCATCGGGACGCCGGAAGGGGATATTTATATCAATCCAACCGGCAATCCAGGGATGGCAACGGCGGGGATGGGGGATGTTCTGACCGGCGTGATTGCTTCATTTATTGCGCAGAAGATACCGGTGCTGGAATCCGTTGTTGCCGGTGTTTATATACACGGTCTGGCGGCGGATATTGCAGTGAAGAATATGGGGGAGAGGGGGCTAATCGCATCTGATGTGATAGAGTCGCTTCCCAAGGCATTGAATACTCTGAATCCATAAAATATGGTGATAACGAATTCTCCGGAAGAGACGATTGAATTTGCAAAGGGTCTGGTCAAGGACTTGACCCCGGGGGATGTCTTTGCGTTGACCGGCGAACTTGGTGCCGGGAAGACCTGTTTCGTGCAGGGTCTTGCCGCCGGTCTCGGGATAAATAAAAAATATTATATTAATTCACCAACATTCACGATTATGAACATATATGAGGGAGGGAGTTTGCCTCTTTATCACTTAGATTGGTACCGACTGAATAGCGAGAATGACGCTAGCGATCTGGGTGTTGAAGAATTTTTTGACGGGAAGGGTGTTTCAGTTGTAGAATGGGCGGAAAAATTTTCTGGCTTGTTGCCAAAAAGGACAAAGCTGGTAAAGATAGAAGTGATTGGAGAGACCAAACGCCGAATAACTATTTGAACGGTTGAAACTTTATGAAATACGATATCACAATAATTGGTGGCGGTCCGGGTGGATATGTTGCGGCGATTCGCGCCTCACAGGCCGGACTCAAAACCGCGCTCGTTGAGAGGGGTGATGTTGGCGGAACCTGCCTTAACAAGGGATGCATTCCTACCAAGACCTTTGCTGCAACGGCAAATAGATTCTCTGAACTGAAAGGATTTGCTGTTTTGGGGATAGAGACAACAGGCGCGAAGATTGACTGGCAAAAGGTTGTTGAAAGAAAGAACAAGGTCGTCGGTGGCTTGCGTGCCGGCATTGAACAGCTTTTGAAGGCAAACAAGATCGATCTGATCAGAGACACCGCATCATTTGTATCACCTACCAATATCAAGCTTTCCACTAGCAACCAGCAACTAGCAACCAGCAACGTAGTTATAGCAACCGGCTCCGCATGGAAACCTCTTCCCGGCATAGAACCTGACGGAAAATTCATATTAACAAGTGATAAAATGCTCGATCTTAAAGAGCTCCCGAAGAGACTGTTGATTGTCGGGGGTGGAATTATCGGGTGTGAATTTGCTTCTATTATGAACGCATTTGGCGTTCAAGTGACAATAGTTGAAATGATGAACCAGATCCTGCCAACAGAAGACGCATTTATCGCAAGAACTCTCGCGGCCTCATTTAAGAAGAGGGGAATCAATATTTTTACGACTGAAACTATTGGAACGGTTGAAACTATTGGAACGGTTAAATTGAAGAGCGGAAAAGAGTTGGTTGCAGACAAAATCCTTGTGTCTGTCGGCCGCGGCCCAAACACAGACGAACTCGGCCTGGACAAAATTGGCATCAAAACAAATAAGGGTTTTATCGTAACAAATGCAAATCTGAAAACCAGCGTTGATAATATTTATGCGATCGGTGACGTTGCCGCAATTGACGGGAAACCGAAACCAATGCTGGCACATGTTGCATCGTACGAAGCCGGAATAGCGGTAAAAAATATCACCGGCGGCAATAAAAAAATGAGTTATGTTGTCGTGCCCAGGTCAATTTTCACCGATCCTGAGATAGGCTGTGTCGGTCAAACAGCTGAACAACTCAAATCGGCCTCTCAGGAATTTAAAACAGGAAGATTTTCATATGTCGCGCTCTCAAAGGCGGTCTGCGACGGTCATGCAGATGGGCTATTCATGACATACACGGGCAAAGATGGAAGCATTCTCGGTGCTCATTGCATCGGTCCTCATGCAACAGACATCTGTTCCGAGATATCGCTTGCGATGAAGAACGGGCTGACTGTCGATCAGGTTACAGAAACAATTCGTGCTCATCCGACATATTCCGAAATTATTACAGAGTCGCTTGAAGATGCTGAAGGCTGTGTTGTTCACAAGGCCCCATCGGCGAGGAGAAGATAAGTGAGATATGCCATGCTCTTCATAGCTTCTCTGTTATGTTTTTCCTCATGTTCTTCCTGCCAAAAGGACGATGAGCCGACCAGGGTATCTTCAAACGCAATTACACTAAAAGGTAATGTACAGAAAAGCGCGGAACCGTATATCAGCAAAAGAGAGCCCAGAGTCCGTGTTATTAACATCGGGGAATCGGCCAGACACGAAGATCAAGAGGGATCGTCGACAAAGCCGATTTATGGTGGCAATGCATCTCTTCCGCCGGAGACAGAGCTGAATGATACGCTGACAAACAGGCTGAAAGAAAAAATGCAGGAATCCTATTCTGACCGGGGCACGACACCACCGGCAGTAGATATTTACACCTCGGCACAGAGTCTGGAGGAATTTTCAAGGTATTATGAAGACCGCGGCCACAATATTCAGAGAACAAGAATTCCTGCCTCGCAGATCATTGCCCCACTATTGGAAGAAAAACCGGAGCTCAGGGATAAAATTTCGATCGCCCAGTATGCAGGCATATATATCAATCAGGTAATTGTTGAAGGCCAGAACATCAGTGCGGCCGATAAGTATATAGATCCCGAGACATATGAGGTTATAAACAAGACATTCGTAACGGTCACAAAAAAATAAAATGCTAATCGTCCAAAAATATGGTGGAACTTCAGTTGCAGGCCCCGACAGGATTCGTCAAATAGCCTGTCACGTTATCGAAACAAAGAAGCGCGGAAATGACGTTGTTGTGGTTGTATCTGCTATGGCGGGCGAGACGACGCGTTTGTTGAAATTAGGCGATGACGTCGCTGGCGTAGATCGCGAACTGGACGCCCTCATATCCACCGGTGAGCAGACAAGCGCCGCACTCCTTGCCATTTCAATAAACAGCCTCAGCATCCCGGCCGTCTCGCTTAATGGTTCGCAGGTAAGGATCGTGACGGATGATCTGCATCAGCGTGCCAGAATCAAATATATTGAAACCGAAAAGACCAGAAGGTTCATCGATGATGGTTATGTAGTAGTTATCGCCGGTTTTCAGGGGGTTACCGAAAACGGAGACATTACAACAATCGGAAGGGGAGGATCAGATACATCGGCGGTTGCAATTGCCGCGGCGCTGGAGGCTGACGTTTGTGAAATATATACCGATGTCGATGGGGTCTACAGCGCAGACCCGAATATATGTCAGGGCGCAAAAAAAATAGATAAACTTTCTTATAACGAGCTCCTTGAGACGGCCGGCGCAGGCGCCAAGGTTGTTCATACGCATGCGGTAGAGGTGGCGGCAAAGCATGATGTGCCGCTTGAAATCAAGCTCTCTCCGGGGATGCACTGTCCCAGGCATAGCAATGAATGCTCTAAAAAAGATCCGTGCGGGGAGAGGCACGGGACTGCTATCGCCAAAAAAGACATTGATGTCAAAACGGCGCTTGTTTCTACAATCACACACACATCGGCTGAGGCAAAAATATCCGTCAGAAGGGTCCCAAATAAACTTGGGATAAGCGCAAAGGTTTTCGAATCTCTCGCACGTGCCGGGATTAATGTTGATATGGTTTCACAGAATGAAGGCGTGGACGGGACGTCTGACATTTCATTCACCGTGGCAAAACAGGACATGAAGAAGGCAATGCAATTGACCGATGTGACTGCAAAAGAGATCGGGGCAGGAAAGATTGAAGTCTCGGGTGACGTTGCAAAGGTGTCCATTGTTGGAATCGGGATGAGATCTCATTCCGGCGTTGCCGCAAAAATGTTTCAGGTTTTGTCAGACGAAGGAATTGCAATCAGGATGATCTCAACTGCGGAGATAAAAGTTTCAGTAATTGTTGATATGGAGCAGATGAAGAAGGCAGTGACCGCGCTTCATCGGGCCTTTATTTAAAGCTTAATATGAAATACTCTCTTCTTCTTGTTATCATTATTTTCTCATTTTCTTTTCTCATCAATCTTGATTTACGTGTTCACAATCAATCCAATATTCCTTTTAGAGTTAAATCCTCCGAGCCACAAAACGGTCACGAATCTCTACTTCTCGGGAATAAAATAGACATCAATCGCGCCGGGATTGAAGACCTTATTGCTATATCCGGAATAGGGGAGGCAACTGCGGAAAAGATTGTCAAATTCAGAACCGTCAATGGTGGGTTTAAATCGATTGATGATCTGCTCAAGGTCAAGGGAATCGGACTAAAGAAGCTTGATCTGGTGAGAGCTTATCTAAGATAGGTGTGATGCGGCTTTGTAGGTTTTTTTGACACTATTGAAAGGGGCGTTATCGCTTTGATGCAATTTTATCTTGCAAAGGCGATACCCTTCAGATACACTATGAAAAGTTCAAGAGTTCCAAGCGGTTACGGTCTGGCAGAATAGCAGGAGTCGTATAAACTGGCATGATCATTGCACATTTTCTCCTCGGGGTTTAGAAGGAGAGGATACCAAATGAAACGTTTATTACTTATAACAGCAATTTTGGCGATCATGCCGATCCTGTCCGCGGACGTTGGAGCCGCGTCTGCAACCGCAGGGACAACAGGTGAGGCTATCCCAGTTGTTAGTATAGCTGGGTCTCCATCATTTTCAAAGCCCTTCGAGCTTCAAGTTCAACCCGGAACCGTAATCAATCCTAATATAGTGGAATTCTTCAGACACCCGATGAATCTTGAGGCAGGGGAGACGGGTCATTTCGGAACAGAATTTATTACATTGCTGCACCCGGAATTTGGAACTCCGGTCGATTATCAGATTGAAGATTATTTTACCGGACCTATTTATAAGAGTTCTCCGGTATGCTCGGAAAAGGTTGGAAGCCTTCCGACAATTCTCGGCGGTTATATCGGTCCTTTTTTGAGAGCATTTAATTTGTGTGAGTCACTGAGCGCTATGATTTCTCCTGCCTTGTCGAAGAAGATTGATGAGGAGGCGGTGGCGGCTCCAAAATGCAAACCTGTTTATGAAACTATTAAGGCAAAGATTAACGGAAACTTTACACAATCTCAGCTTTGCGATGATCCGATAAATTTTATTCAAGGGTTGGTAGACTCATTCGGTGAGGTGTCGGAATATCTTACATCACTGCCGATGGGAGATCCTCTCAAATGTTCCTACGGTGATGTCAAAAATAACGTTTTGATCTATAGTTTAGTTGGCATGTTTGACGATATTTTGTATGCCATGTGTGATGAGAATCCCTTCGCATCTATATTTGAGAAGGTTGGGAAGGCTCTTGGAATACTAAATTTAATTGTCGGCGTTAATCCGACAACTATTGATCAGTATAACGCGCAGATTCGCGAGGACATGGCTGGTATTTTTTCGGAAGTATTACTGGCGGATATTTATCAGTCTGGTGGGGGAGTGTTAAACTCAGCAACATATGCATCGCCCTATAATGCAGGCTTTCCGTATGCGGCTAAAAATGTGTTTTCCGGAACTCCTGTTGATGATGGCATCGTCCTTGTCTCGTACTCATCTGCCGACACCGGCGCCATAACCGATGTGCTTAAGGCCAGCGGCATTCTCTCCGGAGATCCACCTCCCATTGGGTCGAGCCTCAGTTATTACAGATTTAATGATGACGGAAAATTGGAGTATCGCGGCACTAATATCAGTTGGCTTCAGAATACAGACCTGACAACAGCGGCCGGAATCCCGCTTGTTTCTGGGGCAGGGAAGTGCTCGTTTATGAAGAAGGTTAACGGTGTCTATGAGACACCGACAAAAGAAGGAATGTATGCCGCCGGTTGCTGGCCGGACGATCAGTCTGTTGGTGTTAAGTATATAGATATAAATAGAGATGGCCTGGGAGATCTTGTGCTTATCAACAGAGGGAAACTCCCGGAGCCGGATCCGAATTTTTCATTTGCAACAATATATCTTGGAAAAGAAACCGAAAGAAAAAACCCGGTCTTTGTTGACAAGTGGGATTATGATACGGTTGTCAAAATCGGATCAGAGCCATATGGTTCGGCAGTAATTGATGAGGCAGATCTTTTGGTCACCTCGACAATGATTGACGCCGGGACACATGTTATTACGAAGTTGGAAAAGAATGGCAACGGCAAGGTTATTTCAAAATTGATTCACGTTGAAACACCCCAGCCTGACATGAGCCCATACCAGATTACTGCAGTTAGCTTGGAAGGGGCTTGCGACGGTTTTGCATTCACTTCAGCGGTAATAAACACTGGCTTCCCGGGATATCCGGAAAGTTCATCTGTTCTATTTTCAGATCGTTTTACGGTTTATGCCGGCTCAGTCGGCCCCGATGGCGGTTGTGGTAAATATGAGCTAGTGGGGCATTTCAAAACGCCTGTTACTCAAATAATTGCCGAAGACGAGGTCAATAATAATGCACAACTCGCGGCGATTGCTTTTGTGCCCGGCGATTCCGTGAGAGGCTTTTCTTCAGGAATCATCGTTGGAGATCAATATCTATACTCAGGCAGTGAGGCGTATGTTCACTTCTTCCCGATAGTAGGAAATACAATTGATAAGATTGGCGCAAGAAGTTACCGGGCGGACGCGGGTGACATGGACTATAAAGACCCGAACAAGACCGGTGGTGGCGTAACGCAATTGTCCGCGGATTCATACGGCAACTTAGGTGCTATTCTTGGCTATCCGGTTGTATTTCAGGACGCAAGACCAGCCTGTGGATATTTCCAAGGAAAACTTCAAAAAACAACAGATTTCGATCCGAACTATCTTGATTTTACATGTCCTGATTATATTGGTACCTGCCATCAGAACGACCTCGATTGCGACGGGCTGATCGATTCGCCGGCAAGTTCATGCCAGAAAAAGTGGATAGCAGCCGGTTGTAATGCGAACAATAAGCCGACTGCCGCGTGCAAAGCTATTATTGAGAACGACTGCTGCGCAGGTGGTGGCATGCCTGATAAAGAGGAATTGAAGCTTTGTGAAATTCCAAAGAATTGTGAAGCGCTGGCAGATCCAAAAGCGTTCAACTTTGTCTTTGTCCCGGACTGTTCAAATCCTGAGAACTCAAGCGTTTTAAATTGTTATGTAAATGATCTTAATTGTAACGGCAAGACCGATCCTGTGCCGAATGCGTGTCTGGAAAATTGGTATGCAAATGACTGTGGAAGCAATCATGAAACAAACATGTGCCGGACGGTGGTGAATAATTGCTGTAAATTAAATCTAATTAAGGAAGAAGACGAATGTATCCACATCAATTTCTCTAACTTCCCTCTCAGCGGCACTAATATCCCAAAGATCGATCACTACATTGTTGCGCCACTTTCGATTT
>CAZTCA010000043.1:5674-11522 GCA_964612405.1 uncultured Pseudomonadota bacterium | reverse complement strand
CCCTGTCATTATCCCATGGGCATTAACCCTGTCATTATCGCGTGGGTATCACATAATAAAGAAAAGGGGTTGACATATAGGAACTTCTCGCCTAATAAACTCACTTTAATGGATGAGAAGGGAATCGAAATTGAGATGGGACAGACCCTCCGCTCGGAAGAGCAGGAGGGCTTTTTTTTGGGCATCGGAGAGGATAGGGGTAAGGTATATATGAAAGAAAAAATGATCCTCAGCGAAGAACAGATGGACGCCGCGATTGCGAAGATGGCGCGTCAGATAATCAAGAACAATCAGCCGCTTGAAGATGTGATCCTGATCGGCATCCGCTCCAGAGGAGTGCCGCTGGCCAACTGGCTGGCAGAGAAGATAAAGAAATTCACCAAAAAGAATGTGAAGGTCGGCACACTTGATATCAATCTCTACAGAGACGACCTTTCAGAGGTTGATGAACAGCCGATCGTCAGGTCGACCGAGCTTCCGGTCCCCGTAAACGGCAAGGGGATCATATTGGTGGATGACGTCCTCTTCACCGGAAGAACGATCAGGTCAGCGCTGGATGCACTGGTAGACTTCGGAAGACCCAAATATGTCCATTTGGCGGTGCTGATTGACAGAGGCTGGAGAGAGTTTCCGATCCAGGCCGATTATGTCGCAAAGAAGATGAAGACAACTGCAAAGCAGAACATTAAAGTTCTGGTTGAAGATATTGACGGATCAAATGAAGTAAAGGTTCAAGAGACAAAGGATTAATCATGCCGCTATCGGTTAAACACATCTTGTCTGCAAAAGATCTAAGCAAGAAGGATGTTGATTTGATCTTGAATACCGCGCGTTCCCTAAAAGAGATTTCATACCGACCGATCAAGAAAGTGCCGACCCTCCGCGGAAGGCAGGCGCTCATGTGCTTCTTTGAAGACAGCACGCGCACAAGACTCTCATTTGATATCGCCGCAAAACGCTTAAGCTGTGACACAGCAACAATCTCAAAGAGCGGAAGTTCTGTTGCAAAGGGCGAGACGATCGTTGATACAATCAAGAATCTGGCCGCAATGCAGGCCGATATAATAGTGATCAGACATAAAGAGGCGGGGGTTCCGGAGCAGGTTGCGGCGGCTTTTCCACACATCTCGGTGATAAATGCGGGCGACGGAATGCATGAGCATCCCACACAGGCACTGCTTGACCTGATGACAATCCAGGATGCAAAAGGTGATGTGAGAGGCTTGAATATCACGATTGCTGGGGATATCTTCCACTCGCGAGTTGCAAGATCGAACATGATCCTCCTAAAAAAGATGGGGGCGCGCGTTCATGTGGCGGGTCCGGCGACATTCCTGCCGTCTAACATCGAACAATATGGAGTGACGGTTCACAAGAATTTCAACGATGCCGTGAAGGTCTCGGATATTATAATGATGCTTCGGATCCAAAAGGAGAGGGCGACAAGCTTCTTCTATCCGAACGTTCGCGAATATGCCAAATATTTTGGCCTCGATTCAGAGAGAATGAAGCTTGCAAAGCCGGATGCTGTGGTCATGCATCCGGGCCCTGTGAATCGTGGATTGGAAATGGCACCGGAGGTTGCAGATGGGCCATATTCGGTGATCCTGGATCAGGTGGAGAATGGCGTCGCGGTGAGGATGGCCCTCATGTATCTGCTCTGCGGAATGCATGGGGAAGAGGAATAAGAAATGAACGACTTAGTAATAAAAAATGGTAAAGTGCTCGACCCGATAAGTGGAGTCAGTGGGGCATATACAATTGTCGTCAAAGACGGCGAAATCCATTCCATGCAGAAGGGAAACGGTCGCACCCCGGCGGGCGCGAACGTGATCGACGCAAAGGGAATGTATGTGACGCCGGGGTTTGTGGACATCCATACACACCTGCGCGAGCCGGGTTATGAATATAAAGAAGATATAAACAGCGGGACAAAGGCGGCGGTGGCCGGCGGCTTCACGACAATCTGCTGCATGCCCAACACAAAGCCGGTTTGCGACAATCAAAGCGTCATTGAGCATATAATTGATAAGGCGCGTGTGATCGGACGTTGCAGGGTCCTGCCGATTGGCGCAATTTCTAAAGATCTTAAGGGTACCGAAATGGCAGACATCGGTGATTTGGCAAGTGCCGGTGCACTTGCGATTACCGATGACGGAAATTCGGTCATGAATTCTCTCCTGATGAGGCGCGCGGCCGAATATGCAAAAACGTTCGGCCTCTCTGTTATGGACCATTGCGAAGATGTGACCCTCTCCGGAGACGGAGTTATGAATGAAGGGGCCGTCTCCACTGAGCTTGGGCTTTCTGGGATTCCGGCAGAGGCGGAAGAGATTCAGGTTGCGCGAGACATCCTGCTGGCAAAATTGACCGGCACACATTTTCATATAACACATGTCTCAACGGCGGCGTCACTTGAGCTGATCCGTCAGGCAAAGAAGAAGGGGATTAATGTTACATGTGATGTGACGCCTCATCATATATCCCTCACTGAAGACGCGGTGAGAGGGTACTCGACCGACACAAAGATGAAGCCACCTCTCAGAAGTGCCGCCGATGTGAAGGCTTTGATTCGGGGATTAAATGACGGAACAGTTGATGCGATTGCATCAGATCACGCGCCGCATGCGATAATAGACAAAGAGCTTGGATATGACTCGGCGGCCTTTGGCGTGGTCGGGCTCGAGACGACCCTTCCGGTTGCCCTGAAGCTGGTGCATGAAGACAAACTTTCACTCAAACGCGCGGTTGAATTGCTTACCGGCGGTTTAAATAGCTTGAATCCGGCCGGAGGTTTGGGTGGCTTGAAGAGGGGCTCAATTGCCGACATCGTGGTCTTCGATCCGAATGCGAAGGTGACAATAGATGCGAGTAAATTTTATTCCAAGGGCAAAAACACACCATTCAACGGATGGAAGTTGAAAGGAAAGGTTCTCTACACAATCTTCGGAGGCAAGGTAGTTTTTGATCATGAAAAAGGCGTATCTGGTCCTAGCGGATGGTAGAATTTTTAACGGTCTCTCTTTCGGCTACGAATCCGAGACGTTTGGCGAAGTCGTTTTTAATACCTCCATCACCGGTTATCAGGAAATCCTGACAGATCCTTCATATTGCGGGCAGATAGTCACAATGACATATCCGCACATCGGCAACTATGGCGTGAATCCGGAGGATGTTGAATCCGAGCGCCCACATGTCGCCGGCTTTATCGTTCGCGCGTATTCGGAAATTTACAGCAACTGGCGCGCTCGTTCTTCTCTCGGTGATTATCTCAAGGCAAATAAAATTGTCGCGGGGACCGGTTTTGATACACGTGCAATTGTGAGGCATATCAGAGACAAAGGGGCAATGCCGGCGCTGTTAATTATTGCCGACACACTTCCTGAAGATGCGGTTCAGCGAGCGGGGACTCTTCCATCAATGGCAGGTCAGGATCTGGCGAGCAAAGTGACATGCCGACAGATGTGGGAGGCATGTCATCCTGAGAGAGCCCCGACATCTGTCGGGACGACCGAAGGATCTCCCAGAAAGAATTTGTTCAGAAAGTTTTTCGAAATGCGAAATGCGAAATGCGAATTACGAGTAGTCCTCTACGATTTTGGCGCTAAAAGAAATATTATTCGCATGCTTCAGGAGAGGGGTTGCAACGTGACGATCGTCCCTGCCGCAACTCCCGCAAAAGAGGTCCTTTCAATGAAACCGGATGGTGTCATGTTGTCGAACGGGCCGGGAGATCCGGCGGCGGTCACGTATGCAATTGAGAATATCAGAAATCTTTTGGGGAAGGCGCCGATCTTCGGAATCTGTCTGGGGCATCAACTCTTGTCGCTGGCGCTCGGTGCAAAGACTTATAAATTAAAATTTGGACATCGCGGCGCAAACCAGCCGGTGAAGAATCTCGAGACCGGCCGCGTTGAGATCACTAGTCAGAATCATGGTTTTGCAGTTGATGCTTCTTCGTTGGAACAGTTGGAACCGCTGAAACGACTGGAACGGGTTCAAATAACTCACATAAACCTAAACGACAATACAGTCGAAGGGATAGAAGCGCCGAAACTAAAAGCTTTTTCTGTGCAGTATCATCCGGAGGCAAGCCCGGGGCCGCACGACGCGAGCTACTTGTTTGATAAGTTTATTGAGATGATGTGAAAAAATGAGACACCAGGGGTCAGACCCCTGGTGTCTCAATTGAGATATAAAGATGCCAAAACGGACTGACATACATAAGATTCTCCTCATCGGAAGCGGGCCGATTGTGATTGGTCAGGCGTGCGAATTTGATTATTCGGGAACGCAGGCATGCAAGGCCCTCAAGGAAGAGGGCTATGAAGTCGTTCTCATCAATTCAAATCCGGCAACGATCATGACAGATCCGGAGATGGCTGATAAAACTTATATAGAGACGTTGACTCAGGAATATCTGACAAAGGTCATAGAAGTGGAGCGGCCGGATGCAATTCTCCCCACAGTTGGGGGCCAGACCGGATTAAATCTTGCGGTGAAACTTGCCGAAGACGGCACACTGGCAAAATATAACGTCAAGATGCTTGCTGCCCCCCTTGAATCGATCCATAAGGCCGAAGACAGAAAACTCTTCAAAGACGCGATGGAGAAGATTGGCCTCAAGGTTCCGAAGAGTGTCCTCATAAACACACTTGAAGAGGCACGCGATGCGATTGAAGAGATCGGGTTTCCGGTTATCATCCGCCCCGCATTCACCCTCGGCGGCACGGGCGGAAACATTGCCTATGACGCGGGTGAATTTGACAAACTCGTTTCATACGGAATTCACGCGAGCCCGATCAGTCAGGTCCTGCTTGAAGAGAGCGTTATCGGCTGGAAGGAATTTGAACTCGAAGTGATGCGCGACAAGAAGGATAATGTTGTCATCATCTGCTCAATCGAAAACTTAGACCCAATGGGAATCCACACCGGCGATTCGATTACGGTGGCGCCGGTTCAAACGCTGACCGACAAAGAATATCAGACAATGCGTGATGCCGCCATTGCAATCATTCGCGAGATTGGTGTTGATACCGGCGGATCAAATATCCAGTTTGCGGTGAATCCCGAAAACGGAGAGATGACGGTCATTGAAATGAATCCGCGTGTCTCGCGGTCATCGGCACTGGCATCAAAGGCGACAGGTTTCCCGATTGCAAAGATCGCCGCGAAACTTGCGGTGGGTTATACTCTGGACGAAATCCCCAATGACATAACAAAAGAGACAATGGCGGCATTTGAACCGACGATCGATTATGTGGTCACAAAAATTCCGCGTTTTGCATTTGAAAAATTTCCTCACACAAATTCAGTTTTGACGACACAGATGAAATCGGTCGGTGAGGTGATGGCAATAGGGCGGACGTTTGAAGAATCGCTCCTCAAGGCGCTTCGCTCGATGGAGAACGGCTGGAAGGGTCTGGATCCAATCAAAGGCGCGACGCCGGGTGAGGCGCTCAAGAAGATAAAGACCCCAGGGCCGGACCGGATTCTCTGGCTTGGCGAAGCCTTCCGACAGGGGATCAGCGTTGAAGAGGTTAACGAGATCACAAAAATCGATCCGTGGTTCCTCCATAAAATTAAAGGAATTGTATTGTCGTCATTGCGAGACGCCGCAGGCGGCGAAGCAATCCAGTGCAATGAAATGAATTCACTAGATTGCCGCGCCCCTTCGGGGCTCGCAATGACAGGTCGGAGACGGTGTTTCAAAACCGTCGACACCTGCGCCGCCGAATTTGTTGCGTATACGCCATATTTTTACTCTACTGAAGGTGAGGAGGATGAGAGCGTGTCATTGCGAGACGCCGCAGGCGGCGAAGCAATCCAGTGCAATGAAATGAATTCA
>CAZTCA010000043.1:0-5574 GCA_964612405.1 uncultured Pseudomonadota bacterium | reverse complement strand
CTAGATTGCCGCGCCCCTTCGGGGCTCGCAATGACTAACGGTCAACGGCCTGTCATGATTCTCGGCAGTGGTCCAAACCGCATCGGGCAGGGGATCGAATTTGATTATGCATGTGTGCAGGCGAGTTTTGCGCTGAAGGAGATTGGTGTCACGTCTGTCATGGTCAACTGCAACCCTGAAACGGTTTCGACAGATTACGATACATCAGACAAATTATATTTCGAGCCACTGACACTGGACGATGTCCTTGAAATAGTCAAACGCGAGAATCCAAGGGGTGTGATAATCCAGTTCGGCGGTCAGACGCCGCTCAAGCTCGCACTTCCGTTGAAGAAGGCTGGCGTCCCGATACTCGGGACCGATCCGTCAAACATAGATCTCGCGGAGGATAGAAAGCTCTTCAATAAACTGATTGAAGATCTGAAACTCCGACAGCACGAAGGCGCGACCGTGACAAATATAGATGAGGCGATCGCCGTTGCGGAGAAGATCGGTTATCCGGTGCTGGTGAGGCCGTCATATGTTCTTGGCGGCCGCGCAATGGAGATCGTCTATGACAGGAGTGGCCTTGAGTTTTATATGAAATATGCAGTCGATGCCTCGCCGGAACATCCGGTTCTGGTTGATAGATTCTTAAAGAATGCGACAGAGGTTGACGTTGATGCCGTCTCGGACGGTGAAGATGTCTGGGTGGCGGGGATTATGGAACATATAGAAGAGGCGGGCGTCCATTCCGGTGACAGCTCGTGTGTCCTGCCGCCGCATTCGTTGAAGAAAGAGATTGTGGATGAGATAAGGAGACAGACGGTTATTCTCGCAAAGGCGCTCAATGTTATAGGGTTGATGAACGTGCAGTATGCTGTGCAGAATAATCAAGTCTATATTCTCGAAGTGAACCCTCGCGCATCGCGGACGGTTCCTTATGTTTCGAAAGCGATCGGCGTTCCTTTGGCCCGCGTTGCAACAAAGGTGATGCTGGGGCATAAACTTAAAGATCTGGTTCCGTCCTGTCATTGCGAGGAGCAGAGCGACGCGGCAATCCAGCGCAAACCGAGACATTACTCCGTCAAATCCCCGGTCTTCCCTTTTAACAAATTCCCCGGCGTCGATACAATTTTGGGGCCGGAAATGAAATCAACAGGTGAAGTGATGGGGATAGGGGAAACCTTCGGTGAGGCATTTGCAAAGGCGCAGGATGCATCCGGCAACAAACTTCCGCTCACCGGAACAGTTTTCATCTCGGTGAGAGATCAGGATAAAGATGCGATGGTTGAAATTGCCGCCTCGTTTGTCAAAAGCGGTTTAAAAATATTGGCAACAAGAGGGACAACAATGTTTCTTCATGATAATGGAATCCCTGCAGTTGGAATTAACAAAGTTTTAGAAGGTCCGAAAAATATTGTTGAAGCGATGAAAGCCGGGGCAGTTGGACTTGTCATTAACACAACAGATAGCAAGCCTTCAATTGGTGATTCTTTTTTAATCAGAAGAACTGCGCTTGAAAGAAAGGTCCCATATTTTACAACGGTTGAAGGTGCCCGTGCTGCCGCAGAAGCAATACAGTTAATGCTTCACCGCGAAATCACCGTCCGCGCAATCCAGGAATATTATTGATTTTTCTAAGTATCTATAATCTTTGAGGAAGCCTGAGTGAAAAAAAGTACGCAACTTTTTTCTTGGTTTGTCGATGTATTGACTGTGCGAGCGATTCCTGGATTTAGGTTGTGAATACAAAAGCTTGTAAGTCATAAATAATATTATTTTTTTATAGACAGGAGGGTGTGTTTTTTATACGAAGCCCTCCGAAAGTTTAAACTGAAAAAAAGGAGAAAAAGATGGCAACAGTAACAGGAGTAGGGGCAGGTCGGGTATCAACAACAATGACCGATCCAAAGATTGCGGAAGAGACCCTGAGGGCCGGCGTCTTCAGTGCTAAAGCTGAAGCGGTGGTAAAAGGCTTGATCGCAGACTCGAAGGGGACCAGAAACTTTGGTAGACAATTCGTACTTTTGGCGGATGCTGGCAAAGGCGCCCATTCTATAGAAGAAGCACAAAAGATTGGTTTGAAGTTGTGCGGAGATAAAGATGCAAGGGCAGTCAATTTGGATAATAAAGGAGAGTATTCCTGCGTTCCGAAGAGTCACCATGAGATAGGACTCAAGGATGCTAATAAGACGGAGGCTCAGAAGAAGGAGAATCCAAGAAGGCTTGTGTGTAAGCACTGTCACGTGAATGAAGAACCCAAGGATACAAAGCTGGGAACGGATGCAACATTGATTACGCCGGACAAAATACCAAATAACAACCCGAAAGAACATTCTCATGGTTATTGTGGTGCATGTCATAAAAAACCTGAAACTTTTGCATTAGCAAAAAAAGATGGCAAGGAAGAGCCGCCGCTTTGCGACAAGGATCCTGAAGGATTTGATCAGAATCCGGATAGAACCGGCGGAGATTGTGTTGGTATTATTGCGGAAGTTAAGAAGACTAATTGGAAACACTATATTAAAGGCAAGAGTGAGGACCAAGTCGAGAACACTGAGGGGTGTTTTTCTGAACAAGCTATGTCTGGTTGCATGAGCTGTCACACGAATGGCGAGCCTGTAGAAGAGAAGAAGTAAATATTATTTGAATAGTAAATTAAAAGGCGGATGAGATTTTCTCACCCGCCTTTTAATTTTTCTTAATCCTTAATCCTGATTTCTTAATCCTTCGATTCCTCAAATTCCGCATCAACGACCTTTTCATCTTTTTTATCTTTGCCGTTGCCTTGCCCTGAGCTTGTCGAATGGCCATCGCCATCAGTCTTCGGCTCACCGTCTGTCGGGCCCGCCCCCGGGGCCTGTTGACCTGCGCTTGCCTTATACATGGCCTCCGCCATCCTATGGCTTGCCTTTGTCAGAGTCTCTACCGCAGACTTCATATTTGATATATCCTTCGACTCGATAGCTTTTTTGCAATCTGCAATCGCATCATCAATTGCCTTTGCGTCACCAACCGGAACCTTTTCGCGGTGCTCCTTCAACAACTTCTCCGTATTATAAACGAGCGCATCGGCCTGGTTTCTGATGTCGATTTCTTCACGGCGTTTCTTGTCATCCGACTCGTGCTCTTTCGCGTTCTTTACCAATTTCTCGACATCATCCTTGGCGAGACCGCTTGAAGAGGTGATTGTGATATGTTGTTCCTTGTTAGTTGCCTTATCTTTTGCTGTGACGTGAACGATACCGTTTGCGTCGATATCAAATGTCACTTCAACCTGCGGGATCCCACGCGGTGCCGGCGGCAGACCATCGAGGATAAACTTTCCAAGTGTCCTGTTATCTCCGGCCATCTCGCGCTCGCCCTGAAGGACGTGGATTTCAACACTTGGCTGACTATCAGCCGCGGTTGAAAAGACCTGGCTCTTTCTTGTCGGAATCGTTGTGTTGCGGTCGATCAACTTCGTCATCACGCCGCCAAGGGTCTCAATACCCAAAGAGGGCGGGGTCACGTCTAATAGAAGGACATCTTTAACATCTCCCGCAAGAACGCCTGCCTGAACTGCCGCGCCTGCCGCAACAACTTCATCGGGGTTCACGCCTTTGTGAGGTTCGCGTCCAAAGAACTTGGTGACGATCTCCTGAATCTTGGGGATTCTTGTCGATCCGCCAACCAGAACAACCTCATCTATATCGCTCGGCTTCTTTCCGGCATCGGAGAGTGCCTTCTTGCACGGCTCAATCGTCTTCTCCAGAAGATCCATAACGAGTGATTCAAATTTCGCGCGAGTCATCTTTAATGTTAAATGTTTCGGCCCCGTCTGATCAGCCGTCAGGAAGGGGAGGTTGACCTCTGTCTCCATAACATTGGAGAGTTCGATCTTTGCCTTCTCCGCCGCTTCTTTCAGACGCTGTAAGACCATTTTGTCTTTGCTTACATCGAGGCCTGAATCTTTTTTGAATTCAGCCATGAGGTACTCGATAACCCTCTGATCAATATTATCGCCGCCTAAGTGTGTGTCACCGTTTGTGGAGACCACTTCAACGACGTTTTCGCCGACATCCAGAATTGACACGTCAAATGTGCCGCCTCCAAAATCGAAGACCGCGATTGTTTCATCCTTTTTCTTATCAAGGCCATATGCAAGTGCGGCCGCCGTTGGCTCGTTGACAATTCTCTTCACGTTCAATCCGGCGATCTGGCCGGCATCTTTTGTGGCCTGACGCTGAGAGTCGTTGAAATATGCAGGGACCGTGATGACTGCGTCCGTGACTTTCTCGCCGAGATAATCTTCGGCCGCCTTCTTCAACTTTCTCAGGATATGAGCAGAGACTTCCGGTGGCGGAACTAGCTTTCCGTCAATTTTGACGACCGCATCACCGTTGTCAGATTTTTCTACGTGATAGGGGACAATCCTGATCTCTTCCGGCACCTCTTCAAATTTTCTCCCCATGAAGCGTTTGATAGAATAGACCGTCTTTTCAGGATTAACAATCGCCTGACGTTTTGCGATCTTTCCGGTCATCACCTCGCCGCCC
Organism: uncultured Pseudomonadota bacterium; assembly: GCA_964612405.1. Classification (GTDB taxonomy): domain Bacteria; phylum UBA10199; class UBA10199; family 1-14-0-20-49-13; genus CAZTCA01. Next base: position 1,054 of record CAZTCA010000043.1, on the reverse strand, counting down.
TTTCCCCACGCAACAACAGATGGGGTGGTGCGATCACCTTCCTCATTGACTAAGATCTTCGGTGCGCCACCTTCCATTATCGCAACGACCGAGTTTGTGGTTCCCAAATCGATTCCAATCATTTTACCCATATAATCTCCTTTTTATTTTATAAAAACCAAGCTCAATTGCCCGGCACACCCAGATATGGGGCTATATATAATGAAGTCAAGGGCTTGCCCCTATTTTCCCCGAATTTTTAACGATCATAACTATGCGTAAAATAAGGATATTTTTATCATTTTAAATCGGAGTTGTGGGGATATGACAAAATGCAGGATTGTCTTTTTTTAATGACTAAAATTTTGCAGGTCGATGGTGAAGCTTGTTTCCGGCGGTGCATCATTTTTCTCAGGCTCCGGTTTCTTTTCCGGTTTATCCTCGGCAAGCGTTTCAGACATTAAAGGAAATGGAATGTCATTTGGCAGATTAACATCATAAGAAGTTTCAATATAAACAAAATCCCGAGAAATGAAATTTGACACGTTTCCATATTCACACTTTATTTCGTGATAAAGCTCTGGCGATGGGCTCAATTCCGGATCTTGATTATAGGGGCTGGAATAGGTGATGGCACAACTTGCCTCGAGCCTCTTAAGCAACCCCGCGATCTGCTTGTTGATCATTTTGACTTCAGATTGTTCATTGCGTGATTTTGTTTCTGCAACACTCACTATTTTACAAGACGCGCTTTCTTGTCCCTCTTCATGACAAACACGTATCGCGTGTTCGTAGTCAGTTCTGTGGGCCAAGGTCTTTTTATACAGGTCGAGCGTCCCACTTATCTTTGCCAACCACCTGAAGAGCTGAGTCTTTTCTGCGCTGGAATATGAGGAGACATCAATATCCCCAAACACCGCTTCTTTCTCAGATGTTGAATGGACAGCCTTATACTGCTCATCAAGTTTTTCAACCTTTGATTGTCTGGAGCCCATCGTACACGCACAGCCACCCATAAAGACCTCCCATGAAAAAGCTTCAGTCAAGAAAATACTGAAGCGCTGTTATGTATGCA
>CAZTCA010000042.1:7950-11567 GCA_964612405.1 uncultured Pseudomonadota bacterium | reverse complement strand
TTCGCAAGTCGATTTATCCGCTGAACAGATTGACAAAAGAGCTTGATGAGATTTCGGGCAATATTGAGGAAGTAAAAAGAGGCGGTATCGGATATGAGAATAACCCGCACGAGTACGCAAAGCTGGTGATAGACAGGACCTCTACATTCAGCAACGAAAAGGAAGAGGTCCAGAGCCTTGCCAGATCATTTCAAAGATTAGTGGGCATTCTCTATGATTACTGGCGGCTGGAATCCGATAACAAATCTCTGGTTGCCGTCGGCACGGCCGCGTCTATGGTAGCACATGATATTCGCAAACCACTAGTTGTCATGAAGGCGCTGCTCAGCTCTATACCGACCGTGAAAGATAATCCGGAAGCATTGAAGGAGATGATCTCAAGCATTGACCGAAACATTGCAAGCACAAACACAATGCTAAATGATATCCTTGAATTTTCCAGAAATTCGGCCGTCCTTGATAGGAAAGACCACAGCCCGCAAAGTATTATTGTTTCTGCGTTGGGTGATTCCTTGAGACATTACCCCGGGTCCGATATTAAAATTGATTATAACTTATCCGCCGAGCATTCCGTGAGGGTAGACGCGGCCAGGATGGTGAGGGTTGTGACGAATATAATTGATAACGCACTGGATGCGATGCTTGACGAAAAGACAGGCAAGCCAATTGGTAGATTGAAAATCGATACGTCAGAACGAACCACAAATCACCAACCACCGCCCGCCAACGCTTCAGTGGCGGGGCTAGTCACTGTAGTTATATCGGACAGCGGCCACGGAATTCCGGAAGAAGCTATGGATAAACTGTTCAATCCCTTCTTCACAAAAGGGAAGAAGGGTGGCACCGGACTTGGGCTCTCCATCTGCAAACGCACAATTGATATGCACGGCGGGAGTATCAGGGCCGGAAACAGGAAGGGCCAGAAGGGGGCCGAATTTGTTATCGAACTGCCTGCGGGCAAGGAGCGCGTCGTTGTGGATGAGGCCGAGCTTATTTATGACTCCAGTGAGCTGATTGTATCTTATAAGGATGAGGCCGCCCGCGTTAACTACGGGGAATCAGAGAATAAGGCAAAATTTATTCAGCTCAATAAAGAGAGGGGAAGGGCTTCATACCTACTAATTGTAGACGATGAGCCCCTCTTTAGGGAGTCGATCAGGGCCGTTTTGAACGGGATAAAAGACATAAGAGAGTTTGTTAAGGTGGTGGAGGTTGGAAATGCCGAGGCCGGCCTGAAATTGCTTGAAGCGAGAAAATTTGATTATGTAATTGCCGATATCGATCTCGGCAAAGACAAGATGAACGGTTACGAATTTTGTCAAAAGGTCCTGAAGGAGTATTCCGATTCACACATCCTCATTCACTCAAATATTCGAAAAGAGGAGCTGGATATACAGTTGAGAAATGTTGCGCACAACAATTCACAATTCACGATTCACAATTCACGATTCATGGGTTTTCTCCCCAAGCCGATGAGCTCTTCCGAACTCCTTCAGTTCCTCGCCTGTCAGTCGTTTGAAGCGTCCCATGTTCGCAAGACAATCTTGGTATTGAATGACGACAAAGATTTTAATATCGGTCTGAAGATAGTTTTAAAGAAGAATGGTTTTGATGTTGTCGACACAACAAATGTTGATGATGCCCTTGCTTCGCTTGGTAAAAATAAAATAGATAAAATACTTTCTGATATCAATCTCGGTGACGGCCTGCCGGATGGCTTCCGATTCTTAGAAAAGGTGAGGGACAAGGATAAAAAGATCCCTTTCTACTTCATGTCGGGTCACACCAAGTCAGAAATCTGGGCAAAGGCCGAGAAACTCGGCGCAAATGGCTATCTCCAACAGCCTTTTGATGACAATGAACTCAAAAAAATATTAGATATTTAGAGCCTGTCGGGAAATGACACTTTCTGTCATTGCGAGGAGCAAAGCGACGAAGCAATCTAGTGTAACTAATTGATTTCACTGGATCGCCACGTCGACCTTCGGCCTCCTCGCGATGACAAGTCGAATTTCCCGACAGGCTCTATTTAGCGAACAAAAACCTGAGCCATTCCGGAAAAAATCAAAGTATTTCTACATTTCACATTAATAGCCCTTGCCAACTCGTTGAATTTTAGGTAAAATAACAATTGAGGGATTGAGAAATTATCCGGCAATTTATCTACTTTTTCTTTGAAAATGAAGGAGGATCAAAGAGTGGGCGGCACGTTACCCGGACAAATCTTATCTGTTGCCACAACCACGTGGGTTTGGGGGCTTGGTGCGTCTGTGACGTTTTTGGCCGGTAGCTTTATCTTCATTAAGTGGAGAACGTTGATAACGTGGTCCAAACGATGCCTTTTAAGAAGATCCCGATACGATTATAAAGACATATTCAAGCATTACATCTCACACATCAACTCGTTTCAGGATAAGCGGGGCCTTTACAGTACAATCCTACATGTCCTCTCAAAGATGCTCAATTCCAGCCACCTTTCGCTCCTTATAAGAGAGAACGGAGAATTTGTCGTAAAGGAGTCATTCGGCTCAAAACCGGTCTCATTCAGGGTTGGCGATATTGAAGAGTTTGTAGACTGGATTTCAGAGCACGGACGTACCGTCTGCAGAGATCTTCTTGTTCATAAAAAGGAATATTCGAAGGCAAAGGGATTTGGCCTCAGATATTGCGTCCAGTTCCACGCCGAGGCCTGTGTGCCGCTCTTCTATGGCGGAGAGCTTTTCGGGATAATCAACATCGGTTCTCGCTGGACGAATGAGACGTTTGATAAAGAGACGCTTGAACTTTTGGATATCGTTGGCGGACAGGTCGCGGTCGCAATACATAATGTGAGCCTTTATGAAAATATGGTGAGGAGAAACTTGAGATTACAGGAAGTCGGCAAGCTCAAGAGCCGCCTGCTTGGAAATGTTTCGCACGAGCTGAGAACGCCTCTGAACAGCATTATTGGGCTTGCAGATGTGATGGCAGAAGGCGGCGACGGGCCGGTGAACGCGGAACAAAAAGGGCATCTTGAAATGATCAGGATGTCCGGCAAAAGACTTTTAGATACTGTTAGCTCCATGGTCGATCTTGCAAAGCTGGAAGCAAATCACCTCTCGCTTGATGTGAGACGCATTAATCTTTCGAAGTTGATATCCAAAATAGCGGGTGATGTTGTTCCTACGAATGGCAACGGTTCGAAGATCAACTTCAGGATATCCGAGAGCATCCCGTCAATATATGGCGATGAAGGATGGCTGACAAAACTTCTCGCCCAGCTTCTGGAAAACGCCCATAAATATACCCACGAAGGTGAAATTTCTATCGATGCCGAAAAGACCGGTGAAATGCTCCGCGTTGGTATTCATGACACGGGAATCGGGATAGATCCGGAGAAGCAGAGGATGATATTTGAAGGGTTCTCTCAGGCAAGCGGCGGGACTGACAGGCCATATGAAGGTGTCGGCATCGGCCTTGCCATCTCAAAGAAGGTGGTTGAGCTTCACGGCGGGCGCATCTGGCTCAATTCCAAACCGGGCAAGGGCTCCCATTTTTATTTCACCCTCCCCATGAGGCCCACAGGGGTCAAGCAGGTAGAACTAGTCTAATCATTTTTGAGAACGACAAACCCGACG
>CAZTCA010000042.1:0-7940 GCA_964612405.1 uncultured Pseudomonadota bacterium | reverse complement strand
TATTTGTCCACAAGGAAAAAACGGATTCGACCCAAATAAATTATGAGAAAAGGCATCCCTGGCTCACAGACAAACCCGACCAATTCCCGACGATACTGCGATGGTGGTTCGATGATAAAGCGATCTATTTCATCAAGCCCAAAGCATCTTACTTATCTCGCATATATACGACTTAAACGATTGTTGTTTATGTGTTAAACCAAATGCCTGCATAAGATCTTCTTATGCTGAACGAAGGCGGTTTTTTCAGATATCTATGGGCTCTATCTCTGAGGTGTCTGCCGGCTTAGACCTTGCTAAGACATTTGGTATAATGAAAACAAGCGAAACAGATCTTCTAAAATCTGTTCTCAAGCTGGCTTATGTTAAGATTAATGCCTTGCCGTAGGTTAACCAAATATCTGTTCTCTCAACCGGTTATCAGGTTCCAAAATCGTGTTTTAAGCCCTTAAATATGAAGATATTTGATCTCCAACCACAATCTATCAAAATCATTGCATTTGGTAGCGCGTTCTGTTAGCAAATCCCATCTAACCTATGGGGATCACAAGACTTGTCATAATCTCGGCGATAATCGCGTCTCTTGGTGCGCCGTCATTTTCATATGCGGCAAATGGGGCTGAATCATCTTCCGGCGATCAGGTTGCACAAGAGCCGGTCAAGGCCGTTGAGGCCCAGACCGAAGAGGAATATAATGAAGAATATTTCTTTGATTATAATTATAATGAAGAGTCGGTGGAAGAGGGCTCGACTTTAAAGGAGATCCTTGCCGACCCTGTTGAGATATTGGGCCCCAATCCTCTGCGTTTGACTCTGGAAGAGTGTATCAGGATGGCGATGGAGCATAATGCAAAGCTCCAGGCAACCGGCTATGCAATTGATGCCGCCAAGGCACAATTAAAAGAGGCAACGGCGCACGGTTGGCCGGTCCTTGAATATGAATACAGAACGGCCCCGGTCCCGAACGACGTTAGTGATGCGATGAATAGTTTCTTCTCCGGCGATATCACCTGGTTCAATAAATTAAAAGTCGGGGTCGGAATTCCTTTATATTCTTTCGGCAAAATATCACTTGTAAAAGAGCTGGCACAGATCGGCGTCGATGTGAGCAGGGTGCAGGCCTTTCAGGAGAAAAACAGCCTGGCCTCAAAGGTGAAACAGCTCTATTATGGTATTCTCCTGGCAGAGGAGATGGGCCGTCTTCTGAGAGAGGCGCACCAACAGTTGACAAGAGAGTTGGAGAAGAGAGAGGGCGAAAAGGGCGATGTGGAATATTCCCCGTTGGATAATCTGAAGATGAGGGTCTATCAGTATGAACTTGAGAGGCGTCTTGCAGAGACTCGTCAGAAGCACATACTGGTGTTGGAAGGTCTCCGTGCCCAGATGGGACTGGCTGAGGGGACGGTCTTTACGGTCTTTTCGAATAAGTTAAGGCCTGTCGAAACAAGTCTCAAGAAATTTGATGACTATCTGGCGGTTGCAAAAGAGAACAGGCCGGAGGAGAAGCTCCTCAATAGCGCGCTGGAAGCCAGAAAGAATCAGTTCCGTCTGGAGAAGAGAAAACTCTTTCCGGATATCGGTATCGGCGCATTCTTTGAGATCGGTCACACGCTCAATTCAATTTCGGGCCTTGTTGCAACGGATGACTTCAGCGATCCGTTCAATTTTACACGCGCCGGATTTGGCCTTCAGGTCAGCGGCAAGATCGATTTTCACGGAAGCTCGGCACGCATAAAGAAAGCGAAGAGCGAGTATTATAAATTAAATCTCGAGCAGATGATTGCAAGAGAGGGTTTAAAACTTGATGTGAGATCTTCATATCTGGATGTCAAGACGGCGGCTGCAAATCTAAGGCGCGCAGAACGTGCGCAGAAGACGGCACGTAAGCTTCTATTCCTCACAAAATCAAATCGCGAGATCGGCATCGGCGAACAGAAGGATTATGTTGATGCGCTTCAGATGGTTCTCATGACCCGCGGACGCTACTTCGAATCTGTCTTTGATTATAATTCCGCTCTGGCCAAACTGGATGAAAAGGTCGGGGTTCTGCCGGAGGTGGCGCAATGAAAATGTTGGATGTTAAATGTTGGATGTTGAATATTACAGTGGTCATCCTTGCGTTGGTTATTGGTGGCCTCTCTTTTTGTACCAAAGTTTATGCAATAACGCCTACCGAGGCGGTGAAGGATCTTGACAGAAAGACCAGTGATTACAAAACCGGCAAAAACCTGTCAAAAGCGGATCTGGAGCATAACAGAAAACTCAAGAAGGAGCTCCTCACCGGCACCTTTGATGTCGAAGAACTTTCTAAAATTGCGCTGGGGACACACTGGAGCGAGAGAAGCAGTAAAGAGCAGAAGGATTTTGTGCAGTTGATGACCGACCTCCTCGAGCATGCCGGCGTCCTTTCAAAGGAGCAGGGAAAGAAGAAGACAAAGAACAAACAATTATACAAGATTTCATATCTTGGGGATAAATATCTCAACGAAGCCAAAACAAGGTGTCTCACGAGGACGTCTGTTTATGTGATATCTGAAGATATCAAGGTGGGTCTGAACTATAAATTGAAGAAGACCGGAGACGAGTGGAAGATATATGATGTAATCGCGGACGGCGCCAGTCTTGTTGATAACTACAAGTATCAGTTCAACTCCATCATTAAAGAGCATGGATATGATGATCTGGTGAACAGGATGAAGAGAAAGCTGGAGAGACTGCAGCAGAAGGAAGAAGAAACTTAAAAGATGCCCTTCAAACGTTCCATTATCATTTTGGCCGATGGCTCAAGACCGGATGTTCTGCGGGAACTTCTACAAAAAGGGGACCTCCCCAATATAAAAAAACATATAACTGATGTCGGATCGTTTAAAACAGCGGCAACTGCTTTTCCGTCCACAACCGGTCCGGCCCACATGCCCTATCTGACAGGGTGTCTGCCGGCAACATGCAATGTCCCGGGTATCAGGTGGTTTGATAAGAAAAAATACGGCAAATACGGCCACGGTTCAATTTTTTCGTTCGGTGCTCACGGCAGATACCGGAGCTATGTCGGGCTTGAGACATTCAGGATTAACTCCGACATGCGCAATGATGTCTACAATGTTTTTGAGATTGTCCCAAAGTCATACAGCATCTTCAATTCTATCAACCGCGGAATCGGAAAGAGAAATCTGACCAAGATCATGCGGATCTGGTATTGGTATTACGGCCACCTCACGGATCGCTGGAAATTTGTGGACGACGAAGGTTATAAGAAAATTCTAAAGGCGGTCGAAGGGGATTTTGAGTTTCTCTTCGCAGTCCTCCCCGGCATTGATGAATATGCCCACTTCGCGCACTATAAACATGAATCCTGTCTGGGACAATATCGCAATCTGGACAAGGGTGTCGGAGAGATAGTTGCCAAGTTAAAGAAGCTTGGGAGGTTTGAGGAGACACTGATCTGGATTGTGTCCGATCACGGTCTCACACCGACGCATACGCATTTCTGTGTGAATACTTTTTTGGAGTCTCGCGGTATCAAGGCCTTCTACTTTCCACTGATTCACAGAAAAGGATTTGCGGCAGTGAACATGGTCTCCGGCAATAGCATGACGCATCTCTATTTTAAAAAGGGGGAGAGATGGCAGGACCCGGCCATTGCGGAGGATATAAATGAGATGTATCCGGACCTCCTGAACGACCTTATAAAGGAACCGGCGGTCGATATTCTGGCGGTGAAGAACGGAAACGGCGAGGTCGTTGTCAGGAGCAAGAGAGGGACCGTGCGGATGAAACTTGCCGGCAATATGATAACGTATATCGTGAATGGCAGCGATCCTTTCGGCTATAATCTCGGGGAGAATGTTACCCTCACCACCGAAGAATTTCTCTCAAAGACAATCAACACCGACTATCCGGATGCGCCTTATCAGCTCCTGCACATCTTTACTTCGCCCAGATGCGGAGATGTCATCCTCTCTGCGACGCCGGGCTATGATTTGAGAGATAAGTATGAAGATCCGGAGCACAAGGGGAGTCACGGGAGTTTGCACAGAGAGCATATGCTCGTTCCGGTGCTCTGTAACACAAAACTTGCCGACCGCGAGATGAGAACGGTAGATGTATTTCCGACATATCTGAAATTGATGGGTTACGAAGTGCCCGCGAACATTGATGGCACATCGTTGATATAATTATTTTGTACTTGAAAAGTGCTAAAAAATGTCTTCAGTTTATTTGGTCTGCAGGTCTGCAGGTCTGCAGGTCTGCAGGTCTGCAGGTCGTCGATAAGTGCAGACATGCTGACATGAAGACCTGCCGACCTGAAGACAAAAAGGAAAGGGAGCATAATATGAAAATTGGAGTATTACTTAAACAGGTTCCCGATACCGAAACAAAGATAAAGCTGAAGGGTGATAATTCAGGAATTGAAGAAGGGGATATCAAGTGGGTGATCAATCCATATGATGAATATGCGGTCGAAGAGGCGCTGAAACTGAAAGAGAAAGTGGCCGGCGCAGAAGTAGTCATTGTCACGGCAGGCCCGCCGCGTGCAGTCGATTCAATGCGGCAGGCGCTTGCAATGGGTGCCGATCGCGGGATCAGGATAGAGACAGAGGGCTCACATCTGGACGTCTATTCAACTGCTCTTGTCTTGTCAAAAGTGATTGAAGAGGAGAAATTTGATATCGTCTTTGCCGGAAAGCAGGCGGTTGATGATGATTGTGCCGCGACAGTCCAGTATGTTTCGGAGCTCTCAGGAATGCCGCACGTCTCTCCGATTGAGACGTTTGAAATTTCGGCTGACTTCAAAAAAGCGACGGTCAACAGACCCGTGGCGGGCGGGACGAAAGAGGTGACAGAGGTGACGCTCCCATGCATCTTGGGATGCGAGAAAGGTCTGAATAATCCGCGTTATGCATCACTGCCGGGGATTATGAAGGCAAAGAGCAAGCCCATTGCTGACAAAAAAGCCGTTGATCTTGCGGGAGGCGAAGGGGCTAAAGTCAAGATGGGGGCATGGTCACTTCCGCCGGAACGCGCCGCAGGAAAGAAGGTTGAAGGCGAACCGGAAGACGTGGCAGAGCAATTGGTGAAGTATTTGAGGGAAGAAGCGAAGGTGTTTTAGTACGTTGGTGCGTTAGTGCGTTGGTAAAAACACAAACGAACAAACGAACAAACGAACGAGGGGAAATATATGAGCAATATATTAATAATAGCAGAACATGCCGGTGGAAATGTAAAAAAATACAGCTTTGAACTTGTCTCAAAGGCGGCGGAACTTGCCGGCAAGACAGGCGGAGAGGTTCATGCCATAATCTTTGGAGAGGGGATCAAGAATGCGGCAGATCTGGGTAAATATGGTGCAAAGAAAGTCACCGTTGTGGAAAATCCCGCACTGAAATTCTACAGTGCAGGTGGATATGCAAAGGTGATCGCGGATCTGGTGAACACAACAAAGCCGACGATTATTTTGGGCAGTGCATCTCCGGTTGGCAAAGACCTTCTCCCGAAGGTTGCGGCAAAACTCAAAGTCGGTTTCACGCAGGATTGTGTTGAGTTGGATATTGTTGACGGAAAGCTAAAGGTGAAGAGGCCGGTCTTTGCGGGTAAGGCGCTGATAGATTTTACTTATGAGGGCTCGCCTCAGGTTGCAACCGCAAGGCCGAATTCATTCCCGATCAAAGAGACCGGTGGGACGGCGCAAGTCGAGAAGATTGCCGGCGATCCGGGGACGATAAAGGCAATAGTAAAAGAATTAAAAGAAGTGGAGAAGGGCGAGACCGATGTGGCAGAGGCGGATATCGTTGTCTCCGGCGGACGTGCCATGGGGAATGCAGAAGGTTTTAAAGTAATTTATGACCTTGCGCATTCAATCCCCGGAGCCGCAGTTGGAGCATCGCGCGCCGCAGTTGATGCAGGTTATATTTCTCATGACCATCAGGTTGGCCAGACCGGCAAGGTTGTGAATCCCAAGTTATACATTGCCGCCGGAATCTCTGGTGCCATCCAGCATCTGGCAGGCATGCGCACAAGCAAGGTGATCGTTGCAATTAATAAAGACCCCGAAGCTCCGATCTTTACGAAGGCGGACTTTGGAATAGTAGGGGATCTCTTTAAAATCGTACCGATTTTAACAGAGAAGCTAAAGAAAGCGCTAAAAGAATAGCAGTTACAGTCGGTTACGGTCAGTTACAATCAGTTACGGTCGGTTACAAAAAAGTAACCGTCAGTAACTATCAGTAACAGCCAGTAACTGTCAGTAACCGAGTCAATATGAAAAGAGGGGGATCGTTTCTCTTAACTCCGACCGGCGCGGAGCCAATCTTTACTCCGGAACAATTGACAACTGAACAGAAGGCTTTGGGCGAGACCGCTCGGGATTTTATTCAGAAGGATGTCCTGCCCCTCACCGAAAAGATTGAGACAAAGGAGGGGACGACCGTCCCCGACCTCCTGAGGAAGGCCGGCAGAATCGGTCTCCTCATGGCCGAGGTTCCGGACAACTACGGCGGCTTGGGTCTTGGAAAGATCGAAGCAACAGTCCTCGCGGAGAGTTCAACGGAAGAGGGCTCGTTTCAGGTTGCATGCATGTGCCATACCGGCATCGGCACGTTGCCCATAATTTATTGGGGGACGGAAGACCAGAAGCAGAAATATCTCCCCAAGCTTGCAACGGGCGAGATGCTCGCCGCCTATGCGTTGACAGAGGCCAATGCGGGAAGTGATGCGCTGGCAGGGAGAACAAACGCAAAACTTTCGCCTGATGGCAAATTCTATATTCTGAACGGCGAAAAGGTCTTCATCACCAACGGCGGCTTTGCGAATCTCTTTACGATCTTTGCCAAGGTTGAAGACAAGATGACTGCATTCCTCGTGGAGAGGACTTTCGACGGCATCTCAACCGGTCCCGAAGAGAAGAAAATGGGGATTCATGGTTCTTCAACGGTTCCTGTAATACTTCAAGATACAAAGATCCCTGTGGAAAATGTGTTGGGAGAAGTGGGAAAAGGTCACAAGGTCGCATTTAATACTTTAAATGTCGGAAGATGGAAGTTGGGCGCCGGTTGTGTCGGTGCCAGCAAAGACATTATCAAAAGGACTGCTCAATATGTGAAAGACAGACAGCAGTTTGGAAAACCCCTCGCCGATTTTGAATTGATCCGCGAGAAGATTGCCGATTGCGCCATTCGCACATATCTTCTGGAATCTTTGGTTTATCGTTATGCAGACCTCCTCGATTCCGCTCATAAGAGGGCCAAGGATCAGGCGGAGAAGGTGAAGCAGTTGGAGGAATATGCAATCGAGGCATCCATTGCCAAGGTCTATGGCTCAGAGGTTTTGGATTTTGTGGCGGACGAAGCGGTGCAGATGCACGGCGGATATGGTTTCTGTGAAGAGTATGTGGTTGAGAGATTTTATCGTGACAACCGTATCAACCGGATCTTTGAAGGGACGAACGAGATTAACCGCATGATCATCCCCGGCCAGCTTTTGAAGCGGGCCATGGGCGGGGCGCTCGACTTTATGGGTGAACTTTCAAATATTCTTGGATTCTTAAAGAGCGGGTTTCCGAAACATGACAAAAAGGAATCACTTGCGGAATGGCGCGATCTTGCAGATCAGATAAAGAGACTTGCGGTTTATACAACCGCGGTCGGTGTCCAGAAATATGCGGACAAGATTCAGGATCAGCAGTCTCTCCTGCTTGGTGTGGCGGATATCATTATAGAGACCTTTGCGATTGAGTCCGGTCTTGCGCGGGCAATTCAGACAAAAGATCCGATCCAGACGGAGATGGTTAAGGCGTATATTGCCGAGAAATTGCCGTTACTCAAGGCGCGGTCAAGGCAGATACTTGTGAATGTCGCGGGCGGCAATGAGGCCGAGTTTGGTAAATATGAGAAGGCGCTCGACCGCATTGTCCCGTCGGTTATATTTGATACAAAAGCGGCCAA
>CAZTCA010000041.1:0-11657 GCA_964612405.1 uncultured Pseudomonadota bacterium | reverse complement strand
GCCTTCCACTTAGAAGCTCCTACTGACTCATATGTATCACCGGACTTGGAGCTCTTTTTGAGTTCCGCATCTTCGATAGGCTTGGATGTGTTTCCAAGGCCCATCGTCTTTGCATCCGGATTTAAAGTTGTCTTAGACATCTAAAAATTCCTCCAAGTCTTTAATGGCGACTTCTAATTCCTTTTTCATATCAACAACTTCCTTACCTCCGAGGCCCATGCTGATCAATTTGTCAAGTTCGGCAGATCTCACTTTTAACCTTGTGGCCACGGCCTGAGGATCTTCTAATGCTTCGGTTTTCTTTACCTTTTCAGCATCAAGTCTGATCTCTTCTGCCTCAGGTTTGTTAATCTTTATTATATTAGCCAAGTTCATACTTATCTCCCGGAGGGTATATAAGCAATGAACGTGCCAACTTCGTTGATTGTTGATCGTTGATTGTTGATCGTAAATATACAATAATAACAAGTGGTTATAACTTAATAGACTTGTCGATAAACGATAAACGATAAACTATAAACGGTCTTTCGGGGCCTAAAAACCCCATGTTCGGGCGTGGTTGGGGGGATAAAAATTGGCGTATAATCGCTACTTTGACTGCAATTTTGAGGTCATTTTCTTGAGGCGTTCGATCTGGTCAAGCATAGATTTGAGGGATGAGATGTTTTTGGGGGAGCTGTCTGACATGAAAAGTTTTGCCTTCTGAGTCAGCCCGTCAAGTTCGCGTGAGATAAAATTCTGACCTTCGGCCTTTTTGACCTGATGAGTGGCAGGCCTGGCCTTCTTGAGGTATTTCTCTACCAGACTCGGTATCTCCTCAAGCGATTTTCTGGTCTTAACGACGAACTCGCTTGCGCCGAGCTTTATGACATTTGCCGCCATGTTTTCATCAGCGCTTCCGCTTATAACAATCACAGGTGCGCCGTTTGCGACGTCGATGATATGAGAAAGTCTTTCGGTGATGCAAACATCGTGGACGAAGCATCCCGAGAGAACCAGGTCATAATTATTCTGCTCGAGAAAATCGAGACAGTCTTCAATGCTTTCGACAGTGTGGATATCGATAGGGGAGAAGTGATTCTCAAGAAGCCCGGTCAAAAGCTCCAGGTGATCTACATTTTCCTCCAGAATTAAAACTCTTTTGGTTTGTGCCATTTTTGTTCACGATTCACGAATCACGATTCACGAATCACGGTCTTTAAGTTCCTTCTTGCCAGCTGGCGAGGTATTTCGATTGTTCGGAGGTGAGGGCGTCTATCTTGATTCCCATTGCATCCAGTTTCAGCTTGGCAATATTCTCATCAATTGCCTGCGGGACTGTATAGACTTTCTTCTCCAGTCCCTTAGCGTGAGTTGCAAGATATTCAGCAGAGAGCGACTGGTTTGCAAAACTCATATCCATGACGCATGAAGGATGTCCTTCTGCGGCGGCGAGATTGATCAATCTTCCGTCTGCAAGGATGTTGATCTTGCGTCCGTTAGGGAGTGTATATTCTTCCACAAATTCACGTATCCTGCGGTTCGATTTTGACATCGATTTCAAAGCATCGAGATTTATCTCAACATTGAAATGGCCGGAGTTGCTGACGATTGCTCCGTCCTTCATAAGCTCAAAGTGGTTTTTGTCAATCACATTTTTATTTCCCGTTACCGTGCAGAAAATATCTCCGACCTTCGCGGCTTCATTCATCGGCATGACGGTATATCCATCCATCATAGCCTCAATTGCCTTGAGAGGATCTATCTCTGTGACGATGATATGCGCGCCTTCTCCCTGCGCCCTCATTGCAAGTCCGCGTCCGCACCAGCCATAGCCGGCGATCACAAATAATGAACCGGCCAGAAGGCGATTCGTCGCACGGATGATTCCGTCCACAGTGCTTTGACCCGTACCATAACGGTTGTCAAAGAAATGCTTTGTCCGGGCGTCGTTCACCGCGATTATGGGAAATTTCAGAACGCCGTCGTTCGCCATACTGCGAAGACGGATTACGCCGGTTGTTGTCTCTTCGGTTCCGCCGATCAGATACTGAACAAGATCGGGCCTGTCTTTGTGAATTGTTGACACAAGATCGGCTCCGTCGTCCATCGTAATTGTCGGTTTGATATCTAAAACAGAATTAATATGTTTGTAGTATGTTTTGTTGTCTTCGCCCTTGATTGCATGAACGGATATTTCACTGTCAATTGCAAGTGAAGATGCAACATCGTCCTGAGTTGATAGGGGATTAGATGCGCAGAGCGACACTTCGGCTCCGCCGACCTTCAGGGTTTTCATGAGGCTTGCCGTCTCTGTTGTAACGTGTAGACAAGCCGCTATCCTCTGGCCCTTGAGTGGCTTCTCCTTTTCAAATCTCTCGGAAATCTGAGCCAGAACCGGCATGTCTCTCGCCGCCCATTCAATTCTCAGTCTCCCTTTTTCAGCCAGCGCCTTGTCTTTAATATCGTAGTTCATTATTTCCCCTTTAGATGTTTAACATTTTCTTCAATGCATCTGCTCTGTCTGTCTTCTCCCACGTAAATTCGGGTTCGGTTCTACCGAAGTGGCCGTATGCCGCGGTCTTCTTATAGATCGGGCGAAGCAGGTCTAACTTTTTGATAATATCTGCCGGTTTCAGAGGGAATATCTCTCTCACTGCCGCTCCAATTTTGGCAGGATCAACCTTTGCGGTTCCGTGACAATTGACAAGCAGGGATATCGGTTCGGCAAATCCGATTGCATATGCTATCTGCACTTCGCATCTGTCCGCCGCGCCGGAAGCAACGACATTCTTTGCAATGTAGCGTGCGGCATATGAAGCGCTTCTGTCAACTTTCGATGGGTCCTTTCCGGAGAAGGCGCCGCCGCCGTGGCTTCCCATTCCGCCGTATGTATCTGCAATAATCTTTCTTCCGGTGAGTCCGGTGTCACCGTGAGGTCCGCCAACAACAAATCTCCCCGTCGGATTGATGAGATATCTTGTATCTTTATCCAGAAGATTTGCCGGGAGAACTTTTTTTACTACCTGATTGATAAGCGTCTCTTTCAACTCGTCATAACTGACATCTTCAGAATGTTGTGTTGAAACGACTACTGTATCAACACGTTTTGGAACACCCTTTTCATATATAATTGTAACTTGTGACTTGCCATCGGGTTTCAGGAATTTGATTTCACCTGATTTGCGCGCCTCTGAAAGTCTCTTTGTTAACTTGTGTGAGAACATGATCGGCATTGGCATTAACTCTTCTGTGTCGCGGCATGCGTAACCAAACATCAATCCTTGGTCGCCAGCGCCTTGTTCCTTGAAGAGTCCCTCGCCGACATTCACGCCCTGAGCGATATCGGGAGACTGCTTGTGGATTGCAGTGAGTACGGAACAGCCGTCAGCATCAAATCCAAGTTTAGAATCGTTGTAACCGATCTCCCTGATTGTCTCTCTCGCGATTTCCTGAAGGTCCAGATATCCCTCTGTTGTGATCTCTCCGGCGATCAACACCAGGCCTGTTGTGCAGAGTGTTTCGCATGCAACACGGCTGTTCGGGTCGACCTTGAGGGCGGCGTCAAGCACTGCATCGGATATCTGATCGGATACCTTGTCCGGATGGCCTTCGGTTATAGATTCGGATGTAAACGGGTAATTCTGTGTTGATTGCATATTAGCTCCTTTTGTTGTTGGTGCTTTCCTTGCGAACAGGCGGCCTATATAGTCGATTAGTGCCATTAAAGTCAAGGATTATGAGGTTTTGCGGATTTTGATCGTTTAGAAGTCTCTAAATACTTGTTCATCTTGGTTTTTACCGTCTTTTCTATCTCTGCGGTCGTTGAATATCTGGAGACCTTGTCAAATAATTCGCGTGCCTCTTTCATTGTGATTTCACGTAACAGCCTCTTCACCCTTGGGATAGAGACCGGGTTCATTGAGAGTCCATCTAGGCCGGCGCCTAGTAAAAGAAGGAGGTAGAGTGGATCACCGGCCATCTCTCCGCAGAGGGTTACTTCAATCTTTCTTGCCTTTGCGGCGTCTACCGTCTTTTTAATCATTGCGATGACGGCAGGGTGTAGAGGGTTATATAAATACGAAACATGCTCGTTTGTTCTATCTACGGCAATCAAATATTGGATCAGATCATTTGTTCCGATTGAAAAGAAGTCAACCTCTTTGGCAAGGCTGTCAGCCGTAATGGCGGCGGATGGTGTCTCTATCATGATGCCGAGCTGGACATGTTTATTAAACTTTATCTTTGATTTCTTCAGCTTTGCCTGAATGTTGGCTATTATTTTTTTAACGCTTCTGATCTCATTGATATCAGAAATCATTGGGATTAATATTCTCAAATTTCCGTAAGCATTTGCTCTCAAAAGTGCACGAAGCTGGGTCTCAAATATCTCCGGTTCCGCAAGACAGAAACGAATTGCACGAAGACCGAGCGCCGGATTGAGATGATCGGCATAGTCACCCTCCATCAACAGCTTGTCTCCGTCAATATCCAGAGTACGGATCGTCACGGGGTGGGGGGCCATCTGTTCGAGAACAGACTTGTAATATTCAAACTGTTCCTCTTCAGAAGGGAGATCCATCCTGTTGAGATATAGATATTCCGTTCTAAACAAGCCCACGCCCTCTGCGCCGTGATGAAGGGCAGGCTCAATCTCTTCAAGCAATTCTATATTTGATACGATATTGACGTTGACGCCGTCTTTGGTTCGTGCCGGTTTTCTGACGTCTGCAAGAAGTTTGAATTTCGTCTCCTCATATACCACATGTCTCTTTTTATATGATTTTAAATCATCTTTGGGCGGGTTGATAACTATCATGTTTTTTATACCGTCTATAACCACGACGTCGTCTTCGTGTACCTGCCCTGTGATATTTTCAATTCCCACGACTGCGGGGATTTCAAGTGAACGGGCAATGATAGCGGTATGTGAGGTCGGTCCTCCAAGTGCCGTGATA
Source organism: uncultured Pseudomonadota bacterium (assembly GCA_964612405.1). GTDB lineage: Bacteria > UBA10199 > UBA10199 > 1-14-0-20-49-13 > CAZTCA01. Next base: position 6,720 of record CAZTCA010000041.1, on the reverse strand, counting down.
AAACCCTTCACACGTTTTCTGTTCAATGTTGCAACATCGGCAGGGGAGAGGTCTCCAGCAATCAGAATGATGTTTTCTTTTTTAAGGCCGTGAAGTGAAAGTTCGGCAGAGCCCATCAGGTTTTTTATTATTCTTTGGCTTATATAATCGATATCATATTTCTTCTGTTTGAAATATTCATCTCGGGAATCAGTAAATACCATCTTCAGCGAAGAGATTACCTTGTCGAGGGCCCACTCGGCATTAATGTTCTGATTTCTGATTGTTTCGATTGCGTGAGTGACAACCATCTCATCCTGCAAAAGCATTGTATGAGAATCAATAATATTGATCTGCTCTGCACCTTCGAATCGACAGAGTTTATCCTTGACCTTTGCCAGCTGTTGTTCGGATTTTTGAATTGCCTTTTTGAGACGCCTGATTTCAGAATCGACTTCTTTATCGGCAATCCAGTATTTTGGATGGATCGAGCCGGAGGTGGCAAGGATGTGTGCGTGGCCAATTGCGATACCGCCCGACGTTACATTATGTCTGATGCGGATAGTGTTCATATTGAATTGAAGCTATTTATCTTCGCCAAACTTGTCTTCGATAAGCTTGCTAAGCTCGTTAATCGCTTGTTCTGCATCGTCCCCGTCCGCTATTATTTCGATTTTCGTACCCTTTGCGGCGGCCAGCATTAATACTCCCATTATGCTTTTGCCGTTTACCGCGATGGATTCCTTTTTAACCGTGATATTTGATCTGAAACGGTTTGCGATTTTGACAAACGCGGCCGCGGCCCTTGCGTGGAGCCCGAGCTCGTTGGATATTGTGAAAACCTTTTGTAACGGCATCTATTTTTTTAGAACATGACTGGCAATGACAATGTTTTTCTGTCCGTAATTTTGTATAAATTCCGCAAGCTCGGCAAATGGCAGGCCGCTTGCGTTGCTTACCAGCTTTATCAACATTGGCAGATTGAGTCCGCTTATTACCTCGATATTTTTATCTTCAAGGAAAGAGAGGCATATGTTTGAAGGCGTGCCGCCAAACATGTCTGTCATCAAGAGGACTCCCTCGCCCGTGTCAACTTCTTTGATCGCCGCCGCAATCTTTTGACGATTTGTTTCAACAGGATCATCGGATGATATTGCAACCGCGACCACCCCCTTGGCGTCCGGAACAATCCTCTTTACGGTTGAAACCATCTCTACTGCAATGTTGTCATGAGTTACTACTACGGTTCCTATCATAGTTATTCAATTATCTCCCAGATCTCTTTCTTCTTTTTCTCAGAGGAAAGTATCTCTTTGCTCAGTTTATCCTGAAATTCCTTTGCTGAATGGTAACCTCCGGCCTTGAGCAGATAGTTACGGACAGCAACTTCAACGATGGCCGCGATATTTCTTCCCGGCCTCACCGGTATTCGCACAAGAGGGAGGCTCACGTCAAGAAGGGTATATTTTATATCCTCAAGACCAAGTCTGTCATACTCCACCTTCGGATCCCAGTTATGGAGCTCTATAACGAAGTCGATCACCTTTCGGTCACGAACGACAGATATGCCAAAGAGATCTTTGATGTTAATAATTCCAAGGCCCCTGATCTCCATGTGATATTTGATGATTTCCGAACCTGAGCCATAAAGCGTTGCCGGAGGCTGTTTCTTCACATTGACGATATCATCTGCAACAAGCCTGTGTCCTCTCAGGATTAAATCGAGTGCCAGTTCGCTTTTGCCCATCCCGCTTTCACCGATCAGGAGAATGCCGGCTCCGAACATATCCATCAAAACGCCGTATATAGTTGTTGATGCCAGAAGGGCGTCTTCAAGAAAACGTGTTATCCTGTTTATAAATGTAGAAGTGAGAAGGCCGGTTGTGAAGACAGGAGTGTTTGTCTCTTCACATGCCTTTCTGATCTCTTTCGGGACGTCATAATCACAGGTAAAGACAAAACAGGTGGCTCCAACTTTAGAGATATTTTCTGCCGCCTCTTTTTTCTTGGCGGATGTGAAGGTGTTGAAGAAATTGATTTCCTGTTTTCCAAGCACTTGGACTCTGCCGGAATGCAATGTAGAAATATCACCGGTCAGCGCCAGACCCGGCTTCTGAATGACAGGGATCAGGATCTTTCTGGACAGACCCTTCTTGCCGCAAACAAGCTTCAGCTGTAGATCGTGCTCAGTGTCGCGTAAAAGATTTATGACCGGAATTGCTAGCATAGACTGGGAACATTTAAGTCAAAAGGGGTAAAATTGCAACGTTATTTCGCGATCCATAATATCTAATAATTCCAACGACCGGATCGATAACGCCTTCTGCACAACGGGGTCAGACCCCGTTGTGCGCGAAGTCTAAGCATTGACCTACCCTGGTGAGCGGGGAGAACGCCATGCCACTACTGTCTGACCTTGAGCGGACTCATGCCCCCATACTCATTCCTCTATTTGGTTAGATATTATGGATCGCGGAATGCTATTTGTGGTGGTTTTTAATCTTCTCTTTATGTTTCTTGAGCTGTTTTAGAATTCTTTCGACTGCGCGATCAAGGGCCAGGTACATGTCGCTCGTGGCGTCGGCCCCGATGTATGTGATTCCACTGTCTGTAACAGTGATTTCCGCCTTATGCAGTGCGCCTTCTTTGCTGAAGATTATATGGGCCGAGATCGGCTTCAAAAGGTATTTATCCATTTTATCAAATTTATTTAATGCGTGATCTTTCAATCCCTCTGTTGCCTCAAAATCTCTAAATGTGAATGAAACATCCATATAAAGACCTCCGTTAGTTTGGCCTGCGTCTTCTGGACGCGGTTGGAATCTTCAAGCTTTCGCGGTATTTTGCAACGGTGCGTCTTGCAACGTCAATTTCATTCTTCTCCTTCAAAATATTTGAAATCTCCTGATCGCTCAACGGTTTTTTCACGTTCTCTTCGCTTATCAGTTTTTGTATTCTGTTTTTCACAGCCTCAGATGCGATTGCTTCAGATCCGTTCGAGCTCGCCACGCTTGAATTAAAGAAATACTTCAACTCAAAAATTCCCTTGGGGGTGTGGACGTATTTATTTGTTGTAACACGGCTGACTGTTGATTCGTGCATACCAATATCATCTGCCACGTCTTTCAACACCATGGGCTTTAGCTGTGTCACACCCTTTTCCAGAAATTCACTCTGGTGCTTGATTATACTCTTTGTCACTTTATATAAAGTTCTCTGGCGTTGATGTATGCTCTTTATCAGCCACATGGCGCTTCTGAGTTTTTCCTGAATGTATTCTCTTGTTTTCGATGAAACGTTGTCGCCCTGCGCGAGAGTGCGTTTATAGAAATTTGACACCTGAAGTTTTGGCAGACCGTCTTCATTTAAAACAACAATATATTCGTTGCCGAGCTTTTTAACATAGACATCCGGTGTTATATATTGTGGATTTTCTTGATTGTACGGACGGCCGGGTTTCGGCTCCATGTTTGATATAATGTGAGCAAGTTCCTTCACTTTCTCAAGAGTCAATTTCTGCTTACGGACTATCGGTTGAAGTTGATGTTTTTCAAGATCGTGCAAATGTTCCTCAATTACTGTTATCAACAGTCCGGACTCTTCGCCAAGAAGTTTTGCCTGCAGAATCAAACATTCTTTCAGATCTCTTGCCGAGATCCCCGGAGGGTCAAACTTCTGTATCCTTTTCAAAACTCGTTCAGCATCTTCCGCACTGCATTTCCTCTTTGCCGCAATCTCTTCCAGTGTAGATTTCAGATATCCATCTTCATTGATATTGCCGATAATCTCTTCACCAATCTTCATGTCCATATCCGAAATGACGGAGAGGTGTAATTGCCACAAAAGATGTTCATGTAGAGATTCCGGTTTATTCAGAGAGGCCTCAAATGGCGGAAGATCTTCCGGTACTTCTCTTGTTGAAGGAGTAGAGCGTTCTTCCGCATTATATATGCCAAGATAATTTTCCCAGTCGAAATTTGCCGGCTCTTTCAACTCGCCATCTTTTGTCCCAACCTCGTCGCTTGTGTGTTCATGCCCGTGATCTTCAAGCTTTGCCTGTTCGTGTTGCTCCCCGGCAGATTCCTTGATTTGTTCGGTCACTTCCTCTTCATTATCTTCTTCTTCCAGAACGGGGTTTTCAACCATTTCCTGCTGAACAAGGGTGGTAAGCTCCAGCCTTGAAAGCTGAAGAAGCTTAATGGCCTGTTGCAACTGTGGGGTCACAACGAGCTGTTGGGCGAGTCTAAGTCCTTGTTTAAGCTCTATTGGCATCTGGTCTCATGATAGCAGGGTGAAGGATCAAAATCAATTCAAATTAACTATTCCCTTTATTTGTTGCGGACTTTAGATCGGCTTGTTGGATGGGTTCGGCCGGCTTGCTCTTCTTTTCTGTCCAATTCTTTCTCTTTGCATAAGCGGCCGCTTCTTCTATAAACTTCGCAAAGAGGGGATGAACTGAAAGAGGTCTCGATTTGAATTCCGGATGAAACTGACAGCCAAGGAACCACGGATGATCAGGAAGTTCGACCATCTCCACTAGACCGGATTGAGGATTTACTCCGGATATAACCATTCCGTTTTCTTTTATCTTATCCGTAAACGCGTTGTTAAATTCGTATCTATGACGGTGCCTTTCCGATATCTCTTTTTCTCCGTACGCGGCGTGAGCCTTGGTCCCTTTTTCAATATCGCATTGATAGGCGCCCAGTCTCATTGTTCCACCTTTTTCACTGACCGCCTTCTGTTCTTCCATTAAGTCAATGACGTGGTAGGGAGTCTTTTCATCAAATTCAGAAGAGTTCGCGTTTTGTAATCCACATACGTTTCTTGCAAATTCAATCACCGCCAGTTGCATTCCAAGGCAAATTCCAAAGAACGGAATTTTATTTTCACGTGCATGCTTAATTGCCGCGATCTTACCTTCCGTTCCTCTTTCGCCAAAACCACCGGGAACTAAAATTCCATCAACGTCCGCTAAAATCTCATTCACATCTCCCGATTCAATTGTTTCTGAATCGACGTGTTTCAATATAACCTGAGAATTATTTTCATATCCGCCATGTATCAATGCTTCGTTCAAGCTTTTATATGAATCAGCCAGGTGAACATATTTTCCAACGACGGCGATCGTTGTTTTGTCGGTTATGCTTTCGCGTTTTTCTTTAAACTGTTTCCAAATTTTTAGATCAGGTTTGCGCGTCCAGATGTTTAACAGTTCAACAATTTTTTCATCTATCTTTTCTTCGTGATAGATCAGCGGAATGTCATAAATCGATTTTGCATCAACACCTGTAAACACACAATCCTGGTCAATATTGCAAAACAGCGATATCTTTGCCTTGAGCTCTTGTGGAAGGTTTCTATCACATCTGCAAAGCAAAATGTCAGGCTGAATTCCGATTTCACGTAGTCTCTGAACACTGTGCTGAGTCGGTTTTGTTTTTAATTCTTTAGCCGCCGTGATGAGAGGAACAAGTGTTAGATGGACGTATAAAACATTTTCTTTACCGACATCTTGCTTGAACTGACGAATCGCTTCCAAGAACGGGAGGCTCTCAATGTCACCGACCGTGCCGCCGATTTCAATAATTAAAACGTCAATGCCCGGCGTTGCTTTCATGATTGAGGCTTTTATTTCATCTGTGATGTGTGGAATGACCTGAACCGTTCTTCCAAGATAATCTCCGCGCCTCTCTTTTTCAATTACCGATCCATAAATTTTTCCGGTTGTGAAATTGTTCACCTTGCTCATTGTTGCTGAGGTGAATCTTTCATAGTGTCCCAAGTCCAGATCGGTCTCAGCGCCATCATCGGTTACAAAAACTTCGCCGTGTTGAAACGGACTCATTGTCCCCGGATCAACGTTTACATATGGATCAAATTTTTGGAGAGTTACCTTGAGACCTCTGTTTTCGAGTAGGGCGGCAATTGATGAGGAAGCGATGCCTTTTCCAAGAGAGCTAACAACTCCACCAGTAACGAAAATGAACTTTGTCTTTTTGGACATCTTGGAATCTCTACATATTTGATTGGGTTATATTTTCAAGTTAAATCTTGAAAAATATAACACGGGGGCAACCTTTCATTAGATATATGTTGACAAAAAGATGAAAATGGATTTCATGTTCATCTATGGGCACAGAATCCTTCATAAAGAAGATCAACGATCTCTTGGGTGGTAGAGGTTTAAAGGCCAGCCGCAGGAGAGATGCGGTCCTGCAGGCCGTGTTTACGGCGGATAAGCACATGACAGTCGTGGAGTTGGGCGAAAAGGTGAAGAAGGTCGATCCCAAAGTGGGTCATACGACCGTTTGGAGGACTCTAAAACTCCTAGAAGCGATGGGGATGGTCCTCCCGCACAAGTTTCACGATGAGCAGACCAGATATGAGTGTGTAAAAGGGGAAGGGCATCACGACCATTTGATCTGTACCAGCTGTGGTCAGGTGGAGGAGTTCCTCAATCAGAAGATGGAAGAGATGCAGAAGAGGGTGGCGGCGGCCCACAAGTTTTCAATCACAAGCCACAGAATGGAAATTTACGGAATTTGCAAGGCCTGCAAATCCAAGAAAAGCTGACCTAAAATGTCCAAAAATTCAAAAATTGCACTGGTTGGGAGCCCAAATGTAGGCAAAAGCGTCATTTTTGGTGCACTTACCGGAAGTTATGTCACTGTTTCAAATTATCCAGGGACCACTGTTGAGTTGGCATCTGGAAAGGCGACAATTGAGGGGAAGGCGTTT
>CAZTCA010000040.1:0-11901 GCA_964612405.1 uncultured Pseudomonadota bacterium | reverse complement strand
CAACGCGCATCACCGTTTGATGTCCCGCCGGAACGCCTGAAGTGGGAGGCATATGGCGAAGGGTTTCTGGTGGAATTTGATCCACGGTTAAAACCGTGATTGGTTCGTTAGTACGTTGGTTCGTTAGTACGTTGGTAACGCTGAGAAAAGAGGGATAGTAAATGAAAAAAATAATATTACTGTTTACGACATGTCTCGTGTTTCTTGCTTCGGTGGCCGAGGCGCGGATATATATTCCGGTTGACCAACCGTCTGACAAACAATTTCCCATCGCCATAACCGATCTGATCTTTTATGAGAATTTTCTGGGTGCAAATAAATACGCCCTTCTCATCCCAGAGATCATCAGCACCGATCTGATCCTCTCCGGCTATTTTGAAACCATCCCGCAGGATGCCTTTCTTGATCAGGGCACGGAAATCACACAAGACACCATTAATTTTGCGCAATGGACAGCGATTGAAGCAGGCGCACTTGTGAAGGGGAGCATTGAGAAGAATGATAAAGAATATGTTATAAAATTGAGACTCTTTGACCCCTATTCCGAACAACTCGTTGTCGGAAAGCAGTATACAACAGACAAAGACAATATCAGATCGGTCGCACACAGATTCACAGATGAAATCATGCTCTCTCTTACGGGGAGAAGAGGAATTTTCTCAACGATGATTGCTTATAGCGCGTTGACATACAAAGGGAACAAGGCGCTCTATATAATGGATATAGACGGATACAACAACCGGCGCGTCATCAAAGACAGATCAATCAATCTTGGGCCATCGTGGTCGCCGGAAGGCAAGAAACTGGTTTATGCCTCATATCTGAAAGGGAATCCCGAGATATTCACAATAGACCTGATAAAAGATGAGATGAAACAACTCACACACACGGACCGGACAAATATAACTCCTGTGTGGCATCCGGATGGCGACAGAATTTACTTCACCTTGTCTCTGACCGATTCTACAGAGATCATGTCGGTGAAATCGAACGGAAAGGGAATGAAGCAAGAGACAAATGCGGGGGGTATTAACATTGCGCCGAGATTTTCAAGTGACGGGAAGATGATGTATTATTCCTCCACCCGCGCGGGAAGATTGCATGTTTATAAAGAACCGACCGGCGGCGGCGTTCCGCAGAGATTGACTTTTGTGGGCAAGTTCAACGATTCGCCGGATATTTCACCTGACGGTTCAAAGGTTGTCTTTTGCGGACAGGATTCCGGAAACTTTGATATCTTTGTGATGAACAGTGACGGAACCAACATTCAGCGCCTGACAATCAATTCCGGAAACAACGAACACCCGCGCTGGTCACCAGATGGCAGATTCATTGTCTTCAGCTCCACCAGAAGCGGCGGCTCTGCCATATATATGATGCGCGCCGACGGCTCAAATCAGGCAAGAATCTCCAAAGGCAACGGGCATCTTCCGGACTGGAGTCCATGGTTTGATTGAGACACCAGGGGTCAGACCCCCAGCGTCTCATTTGCAATTAATCGCAGGATTTTCGTCAAAGGTTGCGATGCAGGCTGTGGCTGAGTTGGCTGCGATATCTATCTCTTTCTCTACCCATTTATTTTCTGGCTCATAGTGAACCTTGAGGGTGTGCAAACCGCTCTTTATCTTTATTTTATCAACAGGCGTCTCGGTCCCGCGCAGATATCCGGAGATGTAAACCTGCCCCCACGGCCGCGCCTGGACTGACAGCGTTCCGGTTTTTGCAATCGGTTTCCTCTCCTCTATCTTTTCAGCTTTGACAGCTGAAACTGCTGAAACGGCTGAAACTGCTGAAACTGCTGAAACGGTTATAAAACGGTGGACACCAAAACCGATTATTATGGCAATGGCCACTGCGGCACCGGCCCAATATCTCCACGCCCTTCTCTTTTTCGGCGGCCTTACAAGTATCTTTGTCTCCCGCCTCGGCTCATCAAGAAATTCAACCGGTGTTTCTTCTTCTTTTATCGAGGCAATATATTCGCCCTTGAAAATATCTCTCAAATAACCGGAGATCTCATTTCCATGCGTCACCAGATTATTTTTTACAACAAATTCATTTATCTCTTTCAGAAATTCGCTAGCGGATTGATATCGCTCTTCAGGAAGCCTTTGAAGCGCCTTTTCCAATATCGACTGCAGGCCCTCCAGAATGCCCTCTTCCCACCCTTCGGGAAGGACAGATTTTTTCACCTCTTCAATTGTCAAAAGGTCGTTTGGCGCATTATACAAACGTCTTCTTTTTAAAAATTCGTAGAGAATCACCCCGACAGAATAAAGATCGGTCCTTGCGTCAATCTCAAGCCCCGTGGCCTGTTCGGGTGACATGTAAGCATATTTCCCCTTGACCTGCGTAACAGCTGTTTCAAATGAGCGGTGCTTCCCCTTCGCAATTCCAAAATCGACGACCTTCACCTCGCCATTAAAAGAGAGGAGGATATTTTGCGGACTGATATCGCGATGTATTATCCCTAGAGAGTCGCCGGATGTATCTGTTCGATGATGGGCAAAGCTCAAGGCCTTCAAAATCTCCTGAATAACAAAACAGACATATTTCAGATATTCCTGCGGCGGCGCTTCCTGCAGAATTTTTCTGAAGAATCGACGCAAATCGACGCCCTGAATATATTCCATTGAAATATAGAAGGCATCTTCATCTTTTCCCAGCTCGTATATTTGGACAATGTTCTGGTGCTGAAGTTTGACAAGCGCCTTTGCCTCGTCACAAAGCATGGCCACAAATTCTTTATTCTCGCTCCAGTTGGGCAGGATCCTCTTAATTGCCACATCTTTCACGAACCCGCCCTCGCCCAGATATTTTGCGCGAAAAACCTCTGCCATTCCGCCTTGAGCGATTTTTGAGACCAGAACATATTTTCCAAATTTGTGCGGCAGTTTCATTGTGACAGTTTTATTATAGCTAGCTACTCGTTATCCAGTTCCTGACCAAAAAATTTGGTCACGGAGGTTAATACTCTTTATCTATATATCTTCCGGATATCATCCGGTTGTTACGCATCACTTCTCATGCTCCATTGAAGATTGATTTAAGTTCGTTCAGTGACGGGAAATTTGAGTTGATCTTGTAATATTTTTTGCCGTTGCGTGATTCGGGAGATAAAAGGCCTGCTTTGACAAGTTTCTTTAATTCACACTGAACGGCATGAAGGCCACAGCCGGTGATGTATGAGATTTCGCGTTGATAGTGGCTGTCTGTTCCATTTTTTGGTGACAAAAACAGCCTCAATATATCCCGCTTCGTTTTCGGGGCGATAAATTCAATCGACGCCATTCCGGTTGCGTTCATTTTTTGTCCTTCTTTGCGGCCTTTTGCATCTCTTCTTCTTTTAGGGCCACAATCTTTGAAAAACGTTTGTCAAATTCCATTCTTTTCACGCTGGACATCGGCACCCAGTTCCAAACGTCATCTTTGGTGACAAATTCAAACATCTGGGTATCTTTTGAAAAACTGTGTGATGCAAGATCGAAAGTTTCTGTATCGCCGGTGATGTAGAGGATTTTTACTCCATAGCTATCCGGCATGCTCTGCAAAAGTTTGGGGATGAAAGGTTTTGCGTCAGCAAATGCCAAGGCTGAAATTGTCAAAAGTAAAACAAATATAGTCCTTTTCATTGCAAACCTCCTGGCTAATTAAAAAACTGCACATCATCATACTGAACATCAGTATCATATACAGTCATTTCGTTTCCATTTTCTGTATCAATTGAGCCCACTATATAGGTGTTGTCGGAAAATCTTAACCCATCAAAAATAATCAGACCGGTATCTGATGAATAATTGAAATGATAAATTTCAATATTCTCCCCATTTAGAAAATCAATTTCAGATGCATCAGATGTATTATATGAAATTAGCTTGTTAACATTCGATTCGTCGTATCCGGCAATGATTAATGTAGTGAGCGTTCCTTGGACGATTGTCGGCCGATATATGCTTGTATCAACCGGCATTACTTCGGGCCAATACTGCCAAAGGCTGGCATAGTCACCTTTATTTGCTACAACAAAGAAATCGTCGGCGGGGGAACGGTAACAATATGACAATTGGGCGCCTTGAGATGAACAAAATCCGCTATGCTTACCCAAATTCTCCTCTGAACAACTGTTATAATCATTATCAGTGGTGCAAAAGGTAGTATCGCCGCTACAGGCCCGCACACTCCTGTCATAATCATAATCGTCACCATAAGCGATAAACGCATCATCGCTGATTCCCTCATCTGTAATCTTTAGAACTTTATCTGTGGATTCAATATATCCGCCGAAATATACATTCTCATCCGGCAATTCATAAAGAGAGTAGACAGATGAACCGCTCAATAAAGTATCTAAAGAACCTTCGATTGTAAGCTCGCGAAGAAAGCTTACAGATGTCGAAGTACTGCCGGCAAGATATACGGTTCCGTTGTCTTTCACATAAAAATGATTCAAGGAAATATTATCATTAATCAGATTTGTGGTTTCTCCTGTCTCTGGATTATATTTGCGCAGAACAGTGTTACCATCTGAAGAATCACCAGAATAATAAACATTTCCTATCTCATCAAATTGAAACGTTGAGTCACATCCTGAATATTCATCTATAAAAGATAGATCTGTATCAATACATTCCATGGAATTATCCTTGCCAAGTCTCAGCAGAATACATGTCTCACCATCAATCTCAATGCTCGATGAGAGCGACATATACAACTTTCCATCTGGTGAAACATATATATTTTCCGCTTCTATGGAGATATCTCCAGCAAATACTGCCTCCACTTCACCCCCCGTTGTTAACTTCAGCAGATTTGTTGTGACATTGGCAGACTTAGATGTGGAAGGTTGCGCTACAGCAGTGCTCGACTTGAGAATAGCAACCGCATCTGATAGATCATAGCTCATTGTACTGCCACCAATATCCACTTCTCCAGGTTCTGCTTCGGTAGAACTGTCCCCAGCAGTATTTGTTGCATCACCACTGCCCACACCATTACAACTAACAAAAAACACCAAACAACAAACCAAACCAAGTACCGTTTTCATTAATTTCTTCATATCTCCATCCTTTCTATAATTATTTGATCCTCATAATATACTTAACTCTTATTGAGCGAGGCTGGATCGACTGTGCAGTTGATAAAGCATAACCCGTACTACCGCTGATGCCCGGATCTTCAATTGCCAATGACCCGTTATTATGACTATGGCTGCCGTTTTGACTTGTTGACTGGTTTTCATCACCATTTTTTCCACCATAAACCTCGTTGAGACCAACATGGCCAGAGAGGCTATGTGTATGACCAGGGTCATTTATAAACGCGGATATGTAACCAGCATTGCCATGATCTGAAATATCAAATGAACTTTTTCCTCCAGATGAATTTCCTCCCCCCTCTCGATATAAGGTTATGCCGGTAACATTAGAAGCCACACTCATACTACCTACCCCATGATAATGAGCATAAACTGTGTGTTCATGTTCCCCAGCAATACCAATTGATCCTACCAAGGCAGGTTTTACCAGTGACAGAGTTGAATTCTCATGACTATGCTTCAAATTCACCACATGTCCCACATTCCCCACCGCGGCATCATCCCATGCCGCGGAGGCCATATCGCCACCATCGTCAGTTCCAAAGCCGACAAGATAGCGGCCGGATAAATCGGGGAGTTCTTGAAAACCGATTCCAGCAATCTCAACTGTGCGGCCGTCGCAATAAGACCAATAGTCATCATCAAAAGCGAGCGCACCATCAAAATCATAGAATGGAATTATTGTGCCGATAGGTGGTAAGCTGGGTGACGTGATTGAACCAGAGGTTGTTATATCTCCGGTCGCCGCTTCAATTTTATATTTTTCCGTCACGCCTTCATCCGAATAGCCGACAATGTCGGAGCCGGAGTGAATGTTTAAATCTCCGGTCATCGCCTCACTTCCGTCGCGACTAAGATTGCCGGCTTCCCGCTCCTGCACGGCGGTGTCGATATCTTTTAACACCTTCTGTACCGTCTGGGAGGCTGAATATACAAAATCTGATTCGATTCCAACGTTGTCGGCCCCGGCTATGCTTGTAATGGTGTTTCTATAACCGATAAGTTCATTCTCCCTTGCTTTTATCGAAGCATCAAGATCGCCTAACACGTCTTGAACAGATTGCGAAACTGAATAATTGAAATTTGGATCGACGCCAATGTTTGCGGCACCCTTGTCGCTCATTATCACACTTCTGAATCCCTCAAAGGTGTCATAATATATGGTATCAGTCGGAAGCATCGTTTTTGGAATGCCCTCCGGGAAGACCTGGCTGAGGAGGTCTCCGCTCAAATGCTTCTTAGATATTATCCCCTCTCCAAGCATATCTTCAGTGATCGCCCCATCCACAACACCAAGCGCCACATTGGACCATAGAGAGTATGGAACTGTTACTATTTCCATTGGGTCAGATGGTTCCTCACCTGAAACCCCGACCTGAAGAAAACGCGAATCTACTGGGTCAAATACATTGCTTGGTATCCCGCCGGTGGAAGCTTCGTTTTCCGGGTCAATCCCGTTCCCAACCATTGCGCTAACCTGACCATCTATCACTTCCAGATCCTGGTCTTCCTCATACAAGATGTTTCCAACTGAATCCAGAATGAGAAATTTCAGGTTTGTCGCACCATCAGGATAAAAGTTCCCGCCTTCATCAAATATATATCCCTGATAACTGAAGAGCAACGGAACCTGTCTTATCGATTCGGCAGAGGCTATAATACTCCATACAAACAACACACTAACAAAAATGATGCATTTTATCTTCATAGCTCACCTCTCTATCTGATAACAAACTCAACGCGCCTGTTTTCCCTTAAATCCACGATCCTGTGGCCGGGATTGAGGGGACGCGTTGAACCATAACTGATAATCATTACTATCTTTTCCGGAGAGACACCTTTTTCTATCATATACGCCTTCACCGCACGCGCGCGACGATCTCCAAGAAACATGTTGTATTCACCAAGACCAACTTCATCACAATGACCTTCAAGAATGATATAGGCGTTTCTGTTTTCGGCCATCCATCTGATATTCTGATCGATGCCATCAGCCGCTTCAACGATCAGGGAATCGCTGTCAAAAGGAAAGTAGACCCTCTCAACCGCGGCTCTACGTATTAACTTTTCTTTTACGGGGCTTGTATCGGCAGTTGTGCGCGTTGATTCTTTTGCACATCCGATCTGTGCGGCAAGCATCATTAGTAATAATAGATATATTTTATTCATCTTTAGCTCTCGATTTGCTTACTATCGGTGCCGCAACCGCCATTCCAAAATATGCGGGCGCATCTGATGCTCCGCTATATAAAGGTGCCGGACTGTTCTTCTCACCGTCCGTCACACGCACTCTCACAGTTGTTGATCTGCCGGTTAATGAACTTTTTACAGTAAACTCATGTGCGCCAGCCAAAACCAGCGGCGGTCTGAATTGCGCAAGACCCGTTGACGGATTGGGAAAAATCTCTGTATCTCCAGTGGAGACATCGAGCATGAGTGACAAATCCCCGTCACAATTATCTTCAATTACAACCGGATCATTCGGATCGGAATACACCTGCATCTTGAGCCTTGTATTTGGAATGACATTTCCGTTTGCAACGTTTGTGAAAATGGGCACCGGATCCATATTTACATCCGCCTCAGTCACCTGATTTTTGCCGATCTGCAGGTCATAGGCCTCGCCACCCCTCACCGTCTGATTGTTTGAGTTGATTGCCTCCACCTTTATCGTGCGGCCTCTCCCGACGGGAACACCATCAACGGTCCCTGACTTGCTGGCCCCGTCAAAATATGCAACAACCGGCATTTCAAAATCAGATCCGGTCACCGTCATCTTATATCTCCCGATACGTCCATGGGAGATGTTAGGATTGAATGATTTTGAATTAGTAACAGTTGCCTGAATAGACCCTGTGTTGAGATATGACGAATCCCCACCTCCGCATGAAAGCGCAAACGCTGTAACCATAACCAAAAAATATCTCTGGAACCTTACCATATCCATTTCTCTTGTGAGATCCTTCGCTCCCCCACAATACGGGGTCGCTCAGGATGACCCTAACGGGTCATTTAAACTGCACACTGACACTGCCGGTCGGATTCTTCGATCCGCTCAGCACCACGCCGGCCACGGCACCACCGGCCGTTGCGGCGATAACGCCTCCCACCAGCGCCCAAAATGCCGGAATTGTATATAAAGCCTTGTGACGTTTGCCCAAAAGGATGGGATCTCCAATGCCATCGGGATCAACATATTTCTTGGGATTATTGATAACGGAAACTCTTGTCTGCCGCAGTAGCGCCTTTGCGGCCTCGGCTAAATTCTTCGCCAGAAACTCCTTGTCCGAATCATAGGCAACGATAATCGGGTTATGGCCGGCCTGAAATTCCCGATCGACCATTCTGATTGCGATCTCGCCGGAGCCGTCCGCCACTTCATCGGCATCTACCATAATTACCTTTGGAACCCGCAGTGCCTCGGTAATCCTCATCCCCTCTTCGATCTGTGCACGCACCTGATCCGGAGAATTCAGAATATTCTGGATTGATTTTTGATTGCCGGCATCCCCCATCCATGTGAGTTTCTCGTCCACACTTGCGATCTGATTTGAAGTGACTTGAACGGTCCTCTCGATCGGACCATATTTGTTAGTGTTGATCAAAATGTTATATTTTCCAACCGGCAGGTCGGACAGCGTGACGGGCGTGGCCCCTTTCAACACTCCGTTCAGATATACCTCTGCCACCTTGGGATCACTTGTCACATTTATCAAGCCTTTTTCGCAGTCAAGGACATCGCGTCTGGCATCTTCAAAAAGGTTTATAGTAGATGGCGGAAACGCCTTTTTGTCCAACCCGTAATGCGGATCGAGAGCCAGGGCTTTTTTAAAATATTCGACGGCATTTTCATCCCGCCCTTTTTTGGATCTCTCGATAATTCCGGCCGTGATATATGAATCACGGAGGAGAGTACCGTGTTTTGATATCCCGGATTGATTGGCTTCCAAAATTGAGATGGCGTTTTGGATCTGTGCAAGCGCATCACTATACTCAAAATTGAAATAATGCTCCTTGGCCTTGATCAGAGAATATTTTGTATCACTGATATACTCACCTTCTTTGTCCAGTTTTGACGGGGAATAATATTGCAGGACCGATTGAACCTTGTCTTTGGAGACAACCTCCAGCCCCTCCTCACGAAAGAGCTCGGAAAATGAATCCGCAAGGTCTGTGGAGGAATCATCAGAAACGCTATCATATACCGGAACAACAACAACGGTCAATTTACCTGCATAAACGATTGGAGAGACGAGAAACTGCACGATGAGAACTGCCGACAACACACTTGAAAGACCGCCGCTTCTTGACATCTTGGTCCTCTCTTTAAAACCCAAGTCATCTGGCTTTGCCCCGAGTCGCCACCATTAGTAAACTGGGAGCCAATTTGCAAGCTGTTATTTCTCCATGTTTCGATATGCCAGAAAACAAAGCAAGTAGTGTGCCACAAGCCAATGCCACGGCCATAAAATACATATTTTATGAATTTTACGTTTAATTTCGAAGGATTGTTTGTTTGAAAAAAAGCCTCTTCAATTCAAGCGGCGCCGGAAATAACAATCCCGCCCAAAATATCTGTCCAATTTTCGTCAGCATGAGACACCAGGGGTCAGACCCCCAGCGTCTCATTTGCTAAAAAATCACCAGACCTCGCTTTTTGAGTGCGGCGAGACATTGTGCAAATTCTTCCTGCGGATTACCTGCCCCCTTTATTTCTCCAATCACCTCTTTGAAGATCTCATCCTTCGTTCGTTTTCCGTCGCATAGACTGTGGACGAGAACTTCTGCGGGAGTCATCCCCCGCCCTCTTGAAAGCCGTGTTCTTTTGGATTCTGTCGGCGTCATTGTCATGACCGATACAGAGAGCAAATTTGGTGCCAGACTGCTCTCACTTTAACTGTTGGATTTATAACAACTTTTTTTGGGAGCCCCAAAACCAGTCCGCCGGAGTGGACATGCCGGATGTCTTGAATGCAAAAAGGCGAACAGGCCCCGAAATAATATGCAATCCTTGCATATTATTGGGGGATATGTTAGCGGCACCGATCATGGAACAAAAACGTATACTTATCATGGGTGCGGCAGGCCGGGATTTTCATAATTTCAACGTCTTCTTCAGAGATAACGATGAATTTGACGTGGTCTCTTTCACGGCAACACAGATCCCAAATATTGAAGGACGGAGATACCCCAAAGAACTCTCTGGACCGAGATATCCCAAAGGGATTCCGATTCATTCTGAAAATAATCTGGCCGATCTGATCAAAAACGAAAAGATCGATCAGGTCTTCTTTTCATATTCAGACGTCAGTTATGAATATTTGATGCAGAGGGCATCGGTTGTCCTCGCCGCGGGTGCGGATTTCAGGCTCCTCTCCCCCAATCACACGCAGATCAAATCTAATAAGCCAGTCATTGCGGTCTGCGCGGTGAGAACCGGATGCGGAAAGAGCCAGACATCAAGAAAGATTGTTGAGATATTAATAGCCAAGGGGAAAAAGGTCGTCGCAATCAGACACCCGATGCCTTATGGCGATCTGACCGAACAGATCTGTCAGAGATTTGCGAGCTATAAAGATCTGGATACGCAAAAGTGCACAATCGAAGAGCGTGAAGAGTATGAGCCTTATATTGACAGCGGGCTGGTTGTTTATGCCGGCGTCGATTATGGCCTGATTTTGAAAGAGGCGGAGAAAGAGGCGGATGTCATTATTTGGGACGGCGGCAACAACGACCTGCCGTTTTATGTGGCAGATCTTCACATCACGGTTCTGGATCCGCTCCGCCCGGGGCACGAGAGAAGCTACTATCCCGGCGAGGTGAATTTCATCAAGGCAGATGTCTTGATCATCAATAAATATGAACAGGCATCAAAGGACCAGCTGGACGCAGTTCTCAAAAACATCACCTGTTGCAACAAGTCAGCACAGATTGTGAATGGCGCATCAAGGCTTGTTGTCGATAATCCGGACGAGATCAAGGGGAAGAAGGTTCTGGTGATTGAAGACGGCCCCACCCTCACGCACGGCGGAATGTCTTTCGGAGCCGGAACAGTCGCCGCAAAACAGTTTGGTGCGGCAGAGCTGGTTGACCCGCGACCATATGCGGTCGGCTCGATCAAAAAAGCATATACGCAATATCCGCACTTGGGACCGATCCTTCCGGCGCTCGGTTATTATAAGGAACAACTGCAGGAGCTTGAAAAGACCGTCGATGAGACTCCGGCCGACCTTGTTCTGGTCGCAAGCCCGATTGACATTCGGCGCGTGATCAAGCTGAATAAACCGAGCATGCGTGTAAAATATAATCTTGAAGAGATTGGAAAGCCGACACTCACCGAAATTTTGGCCAAGTTCTAGATCTTCTTTTTTCTGCTGATATAAATACCATCCCACACGGCTCCGACAACGAGCGCCGCAAGTGAGAGTGTGTATACCCAAATGCCGTAATAGAGCGGCCTGATCGTAAAGCCCATCCCCACACATCCAAAAAGAGGAAAGATGAGCACAAAGGTCGACCAGTCCGGATTGAATTTCTGTCTTCTCCACCAGTTGACGATGAAGGCGATCAGGAGAATGGCACCGAGGATGTTTATGCCGGCAAGTTTGGCCATTGTCATGGCGTGCGAGTGAAGTGCGGTCTGCCACTCGTCTCTGACCATGCTGATTTCCATTCCACCCCAAACTCCGATATTCCAAAGAGAGAGAAAAGATAACGCGGCAAATGCAAAACCGAACCATTTTGGTATTTCAAGTGTTCCATCTGCGGAATTTTTTATGAACCATGCCGCCAGGACCGCAAAGAGC
>CAZTCA010000039.1:0-13283 GCA_964612405.1 uncultured Pseudomonadota bacterium | reverse complement strand
TCGACCTTCGGCCTCCTCGCGATGACAAGTCGAATTTCCCGACAGGCTCTAACTATAAAAATGATTTCGGGTTTTATAAAAAAATAGAAGATATATTTTCCTTATCATCTGTGGCATCAGTTCTGCCAGGCCCATATCCGTCTCATAGGCCAAAAGAGGTCAGCTCAGGCCCGGCACAATGTGAATTTGGGCTTCAGTCACAAAAAATTACTTATGAACCGCAAGGGGAACCAATCTTAGACATTGATGATGAGAGATTGCCAACTACGCTGGTAGGAGCAAGACATTATTGTGTCAGATTGTGGGAATCCGATGAAAAGTCTACCGGATGGTGGGGCATCTTAACTGCGGCGTTCGCGAATGACACACCAATAATACAATTCACTGTAGACATTGCAGAACTTCAAGGAAAAGGAACAATTTACTACTCACACAATCCGCAGAGCCAAACTAATGTTGTAAAAGGGATCCAGGCTATTAATATGCCCTCTATATTTAAGATAGGCTTGACAATATTGGATAGGCTGGAACAACCAAAAACATGGGGAACGTGGGAAAACCCTAAGAAATAACAAAAATTGTTCTTTTAGCGCCGGAATGGGGGAGGGTGGTCTCAAATTTTTCTGCCTTGCCTGAATATCCTTCATCACCGCTCTTCATAGCAATAATTCTAGATTTCTTATCTTTAAGGTAGCGCGTGAGGTGCTTAACCAAATCTTCCGTTGAGAAGGTCGCCCTTGAGATAACCATATCAAATTTATCCAGACCGTTGCCTATATCTTCAACCCTTGCTCGAGCCACGTTAATATCTTTCAAATCTAACTCGCGAATTACCGCCTCACAAAAAGTGCACTTCTTTCCGGTGGCTTCAAGTAGAGTCACCGAAAGGGCGGGGCGGACAATTTTCAGTGGGATCCCCGGGAACCCCGCACCCGCGCCAACATCCAAAATTGATCCTTGTTCGGGCAAGAGAGGGAGTGGGGTGATAGAATCCAGAAAATGCTTCTCCCATATTTCGTCAGGTCTAGTAATAGATGTCAGGTTATATGTCTTGTTCCACTTGATAAGAAGATCTCTATAAGCCTCAAACTGAGGCCTGTGCTTCTCAAGAAGCACTTGGAGTTCGGCAATGTCTATCCTTGGCATGAAATCGCTCATACAATATATAAGTTATCGAGTCAAACCCTAGCAATTAATTGATCCGACGGCAGTGGCACGGCGTTCTCCTCGCTCATATAAGCCGAGTCTGAAGTGCGTGCGATCTGCTCGCGCCTGAAGTTCCGCGAGCTGAGTTTGTAAGGGCCTCATCTCGCTTGCCTGCGGAACTCGGCTGAGGTTATTCTATAAACTCGTCGGCGTAGAATTTTGGAGAGAATTTCGTGCCGGTGGCGAATTTGATAAATTTATCCCATCTCATCTCTCTGCCGGGCCCAAAGACTTTCTCCTTAAGGAATTCTCCCAGCTTCGGGTTATCCACAAAGGCTCCTTTGCCGAACTTGTCATAAATGACCTTGGATAGCTGCGAGGCAAAGAGTTCGCCCAATAGATAGTTGTGATAATATATCGGTGCCGATGTGAAATGGATTTTCGCCGCCCAATCCGGGGCATCTCTACCTTCCGGTTTTTCGATAAACTGATATCTCTCAACCAACTCCCACCAGACCGCGTTCAGATCCTGATCCGGGTTTGAATATAGCTCCCTCTCAAAGTGCGTCATCACTTCAACCCAGCGCGCAAAAACCAATTGGTTCGCTCGTCGCGAAGAATTGAGCGCATTTTCCAGTGATTTCTTATTTTTGCCAACCTTCACCTTCAGGAAATTGTCATACCAATAGAGGCTGTCGGCAAGACGACCGAACATCATAGCAATCCCTTCTGTGTTAAAAATGTGGGCCGGCTCCCTCAAGATATAGGGGAGGTCCTCTCCAAGATACTTGTCATAAACTCCGTGGCCAAGCTCGTGAAGCATTGTGCCGGTCCAGCGATGATTCGATTCAACATTTGCCAAAACCCTTACATCACCGCGTCTGTCAATGTGAATACAATATGCATGCTGTTGCTTCCCTTTGCGTTCATATAGATCGCTTCTCTTGATTATATCGCTGGCATCAAGCCCAACGCTTTTATAATAATCATTCGTCAATTTCACAACGTTCAGGTTCTTAAAATATTTATCAAGGTCCACATCATATATCTGTGGTGCGCCCTGAAAGAAGACGTCTTCATAATGCCAAGGCTTCATGTCCTTCACTTCAATCTTAAATCTCTTCGCCAACGATCGATCAATCTCTGTCTTTAGATCTCTGTATGGTTTGTCCGTGAGACGCGCCAGACTGTCAAGCAGGGCAAAGAGGTCTTTTTCGTTCTGCTCCTGCAATTCCAGCCCCATTTGATAGTAGTTCTTGAAGCCAAGGCTCTTTGCCGCCCTATTTCTGAGCTTAACCAGAGCAACCAGGTCTTCTGAAACAGCCTTGCCAATCTGCTTTGATGCGTTCCACGCCTTCTTTCTCTCGCGCAGATCTTTAGACTTTTTGAGTATTTCATCTACTTCATTATCCGAAACCTTCACGCCATCGATTGTGGCACGATAGGTATAGAACTTTTTTTCCAGCTTTGTCCCGGCACGCACAAGGTCTTCAGCCAATTTGGGATCGATCTGGTTCTCAAGATACATTAAATAAAGAAGGTCCAGCTGACGTTTAACCAAAGGATCTTTGTATTTTGCCTTCTTTAATTTTTTGAGCTGTTTAAACTCGGCCTTACTGCTCAGGATATCCTTGTATTCGATCTGTTTTGCCTCATATTTGCCATACCAGAGCTTGCTCGCAGTGATCGTTGCCTTCCAGTAAGACAGGCTGATATCTTTTAGAACCGGTTCAATCTTTTTGACAATATTATCTATAAACATTTTCGCTTCCCCCTCTTTTGTGCTGGCAAAAGCTATGTTACTCGCAAATAAGATCACCAATATAATACAAACCAGCTTTTTCATCGCCCCTCCCGTTGACAAAACTTCGTCGGTTCAAGCCTTCTACCCCGCATTAATATATGTTGCAAATATAAAAACATGGACGCTATAATACACATGCGGTGGGGGATAAATGAGATCAACTAATTATGAGTGGTCCTCCGCAAT
Organism: uncultured Pseudomonadota bacterium; assembly: GCA_964612405.1. Lineage (GTDB taxonomy): Bacteria > UBA10199 > UBA10199 > 1-14-0-20-49-13 > CAZTCA01. The sequence continues at coordinate 10,147 of CAZTCA010000039.1, read as the reverse complement.
CCATATCTCCCGCAGATTCAAGCCGTCTCCCGGGCTATGTCTGCAATCAATCAAAAGATGACTGGGTCACGTTCTGCGCTCCCGCCAACCGTTTCAATTTTGGCAGAACCAGCCCATATAGCAGATATTATATCATTACAGACATTCCTCCGGATGATCAAATATCCGCGTTCGTCGCATCTATAAGAGGACGCTTTGGGAACAGGCCGGGGAATATTCTCACACCAAGCAGTGTTCCTCCTGAAATCAACGTTCCTGTCAACAAACAGATTTTGGATGTGACCGAACTTCTTCCAAAGATAGTTCCTGAAAAAAACGGTAATGCCGAAAAATTTATCGGCCCAAATTGTTATTGGGCCGCGCTTACAACGTTGGGAATTTTGAAAGGAAAACCACGCTATGTCGACGGCATGGAATTCAGTTATTTTATAACGTTGTACACTCGCATCATCCCTTATGAAAAATCAGAAGAAGACAGAAACACATTTGGAGGGCTGACTGTATTTTTAAACCCAAGATATGTACAAAAGCTGATGGCGTCCGGGTCAACAATACCACCAAAGGACCTGCAAATATCGGAATTTTGTGACACATCAAAGTTAATAGAGGATTGTGAACAAACGGTTGGCTTGCACGCGATGAAGACCCCCAAATTTAATGCCATCCCCGAACCCAGCCCGATTAGATATTTAAAAGATTATGGGAACCATGCCGCTGTTTCCCTGCAGGGGGATATCCTTTTTCATAAGCAGGGATACCACGCAAACAACATATACCAGACAATGTTACACAGGCTCTCCATGTTCTATGTGGATTATATGGGTTGGTATAATAACGATGATAAGTTTGGCCGCGGCAAGGCGCCGGAAAAGAGTGATTATGAAACCAGAGAGGCATACACCTTTGTTACTTATAGACCCAATCTCGAAGCAAGAGTTAACGAAACTCCATTGACCGGGGATGAGACAAGGATGATTGCATTGTTTGATAGATATTCGGGCCTTCTTGAAGAAGCGGCCGAAATCAACCCCACAAAATTTGCCGAAGAGAGGCTCGATCTTATTTTTATAGATAACGTGTGGGCCACACTGCAAAGGTTCAAAAAGAAGTACATTAACAACTCCCCCGCAAAACTACTGGGATTAAACCCGACCCTTGCCACCGCTTATCTAAAACTGCACAGCCTCAGCTGGCAATATTTCGCGATGGTAGATGAATATATACTTTCAAAGGAAAAACCGGGGCATATAGGTGAACACATCAACAATAGAAAGCGGGCATATACCGAGCACTACATCAAATCACTTGCTTCGGAAGAGACTGAAGGACGCTTCAGAGCCGTCGTTGAATGGCATATGGATGAGTTGGGCATTCGAGAGGATAAAAAACTGAGGGACGGAATCTATGAGTCAGTAAAGGCAATGGTTTTGTCAGAGGCTCCGCGCATTATTCAGGCCGCAAGTGAAGACAAAAGAATTGACCTGCGTGAAAAGGTTGTTGAGGCCATAAAACATATCTAGGCTGAATCTCTGCGGCCGCTTTTAAGATATACCATCAGAATTGAGACTGCCGCGGGAGTTATGCCTGAAATGTTTGATGCCTGCGCGAGTGTAGAAGGGCGGATTTCTTTTAGTTTTGCGCGGACCTCGTTTGAAAGACCATTGACTAGATCATAATCAAAATCCAAGGGAAGTTTGAGCTGTTCGAGTCGCTTCAACCGCTCAAGATGGTCTGTCTGCATCTTTATATAGCCTTCGTATTTGATTTCAATGTCGACTGCTTCTTTGACTTCGTGCGTTGGTTCGTTCGTGCGTTGGTTCGTTCGTTTTCTCCTATTTTTTCTTAATTCAGATAGATACTCCTCGATTGTGGATTTCTTCTCTGAAAATCTTTCATACTGCTCGTCATCCAACAGGCCAATTTTATGCCCAAGTTCGGACAGTCTCATGTCTGCGTTATCTTCACGAAGGATCAGACGATATTCGGCGCGAGAGGTAAACATGCGATACGGCTCATTCGTCCCCTTTGTCACCAGATCGTCTATCAGCACACCGATGTAGGCCTGCGATCGCGAGAGAATAATCGGCTCTTCATCTATAAGACTTCTTGCCGCGTTGATCCCCACCATCAGGCCTTGTGCGGCCGCCTCTTCATAGCCGGACGTGCCGTTGATCTGTCCTGCATGATAGAGACCTTTAATTAATTTTGTTTCAAGCGTGGCGTAGAGTTGTGTTGGAGGTGCATAATCATATTCCACAGCGTACCCCCACCTGGCAATCTCAGCATTTTCAAGACCTGAAATAGTTCTCACCATCTCGATCTGAACATCCTTTGGCAGAGAAGTCGAAAGTCCGTTCACATAGACTTCGTCGATGTCGAGCCCCTCCGGCTCAATAAATAGCTGATGTCTCGTCTTATCAGCAAACCTGAAGATCTTATCTTCAATCGACGGACAATATCTTGGCCCCGTCCCCTGAATCTTTCCGGAGAAGAGCGGAGATCTGCCCAACGCCGCCTTGATGATCTCGTGGGTTTCACCATTCGTGTAGGTCATGAAACATGGAAGCTGAGGAAGTGGATGACCAACGCCCCTAAACGAGAAGTTCGGCATTTCTTTGTCGCCATCCTGTCTGTTCATCACAGAAAAATTAATCATTTTAGATTTCAGCCTTGGGCATGTGCCGGTCTTGAGGCGGCCAAGCTGGAAGCCCAAACTCATCAGGCTCTTTGAAAGTCCTTTTGATGTAAAGTCATCGATACGACCTCCTTCGATGTGATCCATACCAAAATGGAGCAGGCCGTTCAAAAAAGTGCCGGTGGAAACAATTACCTTGTCGGAGATAACTTCAGCTCCGCTTTGCAGTTTGACCCCAAGAATTTTTCCTTCTTTAACAAGAATCTCGTCAACCAATCCCTCTTTCACATCCAGAAGCGGGGCCTTCGATAAGACCTCCCGCATATGTTTCATGTAACTATTTCTATCGGACTGACATCTCGTTGCTCTCACTGCCGGCCCCTTGCTCATATTAAGGCGCCTGAACTGAATACCTGTGAGATCTGCGGCAACTCCCATCTCTCCGCCGAGGGCATCGATCTCACGAACCAGATGCCCCTTCGCAAGGCCGCCGATTGCGGGGTTGCAACTCATATGCGCTATTGTTTTGAGGTCACCGGTCAAGAGGAGGACTCTTTTTTTATCGTTTCTGCGGCCAAAGATTCGCGCGGCGGCCAGAGCCGCCTCAATGCCGGCATGACCTGCGCCGACCACGATTATGTTATAATGTTTGTTCATTTCCCGATGCAAAATTTTGAAAAAATTTCATTCAGGACATCATCTGATGTTATTTCACCTGTCAACTCTCCAAGACTATCCATCGCGTTCTGTAGGTGGCAGGCGACAAATTCGGCCGATTCTTTATTTTCAATCGATTTAGTTGCCAGCTCAAGTGAAACGCTTATTTTTTCCAGAGAATTTTTATGCCTCTGCCTTGTGATGATTGAATCACCCGCTTCAGATTTGTGTTTTTTGGTAACGAATCCTGTCATCATCTCTTTTAAATTATCGATCCCGTCTCCCGTCGCAGCGCTCGTCTTGAGATCAAACTTTAAATCCGCAACATTAAGACCTTTGTCCGATTTGTTAACAATAACAATACGAGGGATGTTTTTTGTCTCGCTCAACACGTCCTCATCTTTTTTATCTACGCCGCTCGCCGCATCCAAAACTACTATCGTAAGATCGGCCTCTGATAATTTTAGACGCGTCTTGATTATCCCCATCTTCTCAATCTCACACACGGAGTCGTGAATCCCTGCGGTGTCGATCAACATGAAACTGATTCCGCCAATCAATGCGTGTTCTTCAATAACATCTCTCGTTGTCCCTGGAGTATCGTGAACAATCACCCTCTCTGACCCGAGAAGAAGGTTCATGAGAGAGGACTTTCCCACGTTAGGTTTGCCGACAATCACAACTTTAACGCCCTCTCTCAACAGCCTTCCTTCAGAATATGTGGACGACAATTTATCTGTCTCGAACCTGATCGATTCTATCTTCTCTTTAATTCCGCACTGATTAATCATTTCTATATCTTCTTCCGGGAAATCGATGGTCGCCTCAACTGACGCTTTGATCTCTTTTAGTGCTGTTTTAATTTTTGCTATCTCATCAGACAAGCGGCCGGACAACTGCTCTTGTGCCAACTTCAAAGATCTCTCGCTTGAGGCACCGATGACGTCCGCCACCGCTTCACACTGGAGGAGATCCATTCTATTGTTTAGATACGCCCGTTTGGTGAATTCTCCGGGCTCGGCAGGGCGCGCTCCTGCGTTGATTATGAGATTTAATATTCTCTCAGTTAGATACGCCCCCGCGTGGCAATGGATTTCAACCAGATTTTCGCCCGTATATGAATTGGGGGCCTCCATAAAAACGGCTAAAACATTGTCAATAACTTGTGGTTTGCCGACGTTTTCAATTATGTTATCCACAATATTTCCATAATACATTCGATGTGTTACACACTTATCCACAGAAATGTGGCTACTTGTCCACACCCGTTTTAGGATGTCTTTGGCCTCCGGTCCACTGATCCGAACCACCCCTATAGCCCCAACTCCGGGAGGTGTTGATATTGCTGTAATCGTATTGTCGCCCATGTTTGGCCGCTAAATACTCAAAAAATAAGGATAAATGCAACAAAATTAATATAGCAACCTTTTTTATCCACAGGCGATAATAAGTGGTACCTCGCGTCAAAAATTTGTACGCACTGCGTATACACTAGAACAGTAAAAACGTGTATCTAGGAGCCTGTCGGGAAATTCGACTTGTCATCGCGAGGAGGCCGAAGGTCGACGTGGCGATCCAGTGAAATCAATTAGTTACACTAGATTGCTTCGTCGCTTTGCTCCTCGCAATGACAGAAAGTGTCATTTCCCGACAGGCTCCTAGCTTATTATATTATGAAAAGGATTTTTCCAATATTTGCGGTTTTGATGCTGGCCGCCACAGGTTGTGGCAGTGATGGGAGCTCTCCGGATGTTTTCGGGAGCAATGCCCCTGTTGAGAGCGTTCAGCCCGCACTCACGGCTCCGCCGACGACATCACTTCAGAAGTTGACTTATAAGCTGGGTCCGTTTGAGCTTCCAGCAGGAACCAGTCCTCAGGCAATGAGAGATCTGCCGGCATCTATAAAGTTTCAAACAGAGGACCCGCTGTGGTTTACGGCCTTTGAGTCACGGATTGAAAATGCCGAGGGTGGCGAGCTTTCGACCTCGCTTCTCCATATGGCTACCGTATCAAACGAAAGTGAACAAAATCCTCTTTGTACGGACAACCAGGTTGCAAACCCGTTTGTGGTTGTAACTGGAAATACGACTTCAATAGAACTGCCAATCGGCGTTGGCTATGCGATTCTTCCCGAAGATCAATTGAACGCAAGGGTAATTTTACAGAATCCCACGCTTCAGGATTATAAGAATGTCTATTTTGTATTCACAATGACCGCCGTGTCTATGAAGAGCGCCAAGAATATGCAGGATGTTTACCCGTTGTTGCTGGATGTTAATCCTTGTAACCATAACCCGATCACGGTTGCCCCGAACGAGTTCACAAAGAAAGAGTCGACATTTACAATCCCCGAGAATGGCCTCCTTACAAAGGCATATGGTCTGCTCCAGGACTATGGAGTTGAGGTCTCGCTGACGGCAAAAGATCAACCAACCCCGTTCTGGATTGCCCAGGCCGAACTTTCAGAGAAACATGAAGTAATAGAAATTCTACCATTTGAAGATCCGGCAGGGATCCCGTTGAATGAAGGAGACTCTCTATCCTTGAGCGTTGCTTATGATAATTCCAATGATAGTTGGCTGAGCGAAGCTACCGGCGCCGCGATGGTCTACATGACAAGGACTGGTGAGAAGAAAAAAGATACGATTACAACCGAAGATCTGGGCGCTGATTTAACCAAGGCTCAAATGATGATCCTGAAATAGATTATTCTTTATTAATTTCCCCAAACTTATTTTTAAGCCTTAGCCTTGCCGAATTTCGGGAATCTGCCGCGCAGAAGGTCTCTAAAACTCACATCATTATTTGTCATCCACTGCTGGATTATGCTCATTAGCGTGTTGATAAGGATGTAAAAAACGAGCCCTGAAGGCAGGAAGAGCATAAATGCCGTAAACATCACCGGCATAATCTGCATCATCTTCGCCTGCGATGCATCTGCGGTGGCAGACGGCATCATCCTCTGTTGCAACCACATTGTGGCCCCGAGAAGTACCGGCATAATATAATACGGATCCGGCTGTGAAAGATCTTTATAAAACCAGAAGAAGGGCGCACGATACAATTCAATCGAATTCCACAGAACTTTGTACAGGGCGATGTATATCGGCAACTGCACAATCATCGGCAAACATCCACCCATCGGATTTACTTTATGAGTCTTAAAGAGCTGCATCGTCTCCATGTTGAGACGTTCTTTATCGTTCCCATATTTCTCTTTGAGCTCTTTGATTTTTGGTTGAAGCTTCTGCATTGCCTTCATTGATTGCATCGATTTCTTTGAAAGCGGATGCATTATGAGTTTTGCAAGAATTGTGAGAAAGATAATCGCAATTCCATAATTATGAATCAGCTTATAGAAGAATTTAAGAACATGAAGAATCGGAATGGCCACAACAGAAAACCATCCGTAATTAATTGCTTTGTCTAAATTGACACCCACCGACTTCAAACTCCCGATCTCTTTTGGCCCGACATAGAGAGTATATTTTTGAACAATTTCTCTTCCTGGAGAGAGAACCGTTGCAGGCAATGCAACGTTTGTAGAAAATGAAATCTTGTCTTTGTCATCCTTTGTATAGCTTGTGTTCAGCGTCATCGGCCCGCCCTGGCCTCTGGGGATGATGGCGGAGAGAAAATACCTATCTTCAACGCCGGCCCAATATATCTGACCCTCACCGCTGAATGACTTCTCTCTATCCGTTTTGCCGTTCAGATAATAGACGGACGATAAGATGTTTTGGGGGCCCCTCAAAAAACTTAAAAAACCACCTTTTTTCTCTTCGACTCTTGCCGCAGACCACCCTATATTTATTTTTGGAGAGACTGTGTCTGCGCTCACATTTTTTACTATCAAATCAATATCAACGAGATAGCTCTCCGGATCGAAGCTATATTCTTTTGTCACCTCAACTTTTTTGGACTTCCATCTATAAACAACGCTGTTGAAATCTGCGCGGACAATTTCAAAACGGGGTTTCTCTGGTATTGATATTGAATTGTTCAGATCGCTGACAAGAAGTGGAGACTCTCCCCCCATAATCATATCTACATATTCTTCGTTCTCTCCGTAACCCTTTAGATATTTTTTTATCTTCCAAGAGACGGGAACGCCTCCGTCATTTGTCAGCTCTACCTTGGCTATGTCATTTTCAATGACGGTTATTTTAACGGGGACGTTTATTTGAGGATCTGTTATGTTGCTGGTTGCTGGTTGCTGGTTGCTGGTAACAATATTGGTATTCACGCCTTCAGCTGGATTTGATTCCGTCTGTTGAACCACGGCGGTTTTTGTTCCTTCCGCCATCTCAGGTTTCTGCGCCGGCTTTGGCGCAAAAAACATGTGCCATACAATAAATACCGCAACACTTAAACCCACCGCCACCAATGATCTCATTTCCTGTTTCATGTATTTCCCTCTTTTAATTTTTCTTTGGAACCAAATCAACGCCGCCTGAATGCCACGGCCCACATTTTAAAAGCCTGCTGATGGTTAGAAGGGTTGCTCTCCACCACGGCAGATTGATATAAGCCTCTTTGGCATATTCCGAACACGTGGGATGGAACCTGCATCTCGCGCCCAAGTGCCAAAACGCCGGTGAAATTATCTTCTGATACAACGATATTAAAATAATAGCGATTATTTTCATTTATTTAAGTTTGTTTAAGAGATTTTTCAAATCCCTTATTGTTTCTTTTGAATCAAATCGCGCGGCCGCCGGTCTTGCTGTAACGACAATGTCTCCGCAGGGAAAGATTTCTTTGTTAAGCCTGAAAAATTCCCGCACTCTTCTCTTGATTTTGTTCCTGACAATTGCTCCCCCCACGCCAGAGCTGACCGTTAGGCCCAACCTTTTTTTATTATTTCCCAACCACGAAATAGCAAAGCCAGAAGACGACGCTTTCTTTCCTTTTTTATAGACCAACGCAAACTCTTCTGACTTGAGAAGCCTGTTCTGCTTACCAAATTTTAAATCTGGTTCAGTCACGTATGAAACCTATCTACCCAAACCGGTAGACAACTTCTTGCGTTTCTTTCTGCGGCGGCTGTTAATAACTTTTTTCCCGCCCTTGGTCTTCATTCTCTTTCTGAATCCGTGCTTCTTCTTTCTCTTCTTTTTGTGCGGCTGAAATGTCCTCTTAGGCATATGGTCAATTCTCCTTTAAATGAATTAAAGCCCACCTCAAATAAGTGTGAAGTGCCCACATGTCAAGCCGATAAATTTTGTCTTGCATTCATAATAATTATCTGACTACAAGCTCTGAACGAGGCGGGTTATCCACAGCTGTGGATAATGCTGTTAATAAAAATATATGTCTACTCTTTGGGAGCCACTTCAGGATAAAATACGTAATAAAATCAGTGAGTTGAACTACTCTAAATGGTTTACCTTCGTTCGCCCCCTAAAAGAGGACTCTGAAAAGCTGACGCTTGGAGTCCCGGATGCCTTCTTTAAGGACTGGATTCAGGAATATTATCTTGATCTGATTGTGAGCGAATTAAACGAACTCTCGGGCCGGGCAATGACCGTTGATATTCAGGTAGACCCGACTCTTTCCAAAGAGGTCAAAGAGGTAATTGAGTCGGCCCCCAGATCCATGCCGCAGGCCATTATCCAGGATCCGTCATCTGTTTCGGGCCTAAACCCCAGATATACATTTGAAAAATTTGTTGTGGGAAGTGGAAATCAGTTTGCACATGCGGCCGCAAAGGCAGTGGCAGACCTGCCGGGCGGGCACTATAATCCGCTATTCGTTTATGGTGGTGTCGGTCTTGGGAAGACACACTTGGTCTCCGCCATCGGAACTGAGATATTGAGAAAGCATCCGCACCTCAAAATTATCTATGTTACGGCCGAAAACTTCATGAATGAGGTCATTTTTGGCATCAGATATGATAAAATGGTCGAATTACGTAGAAAATATCGCTCAAATTGTGATGTTTTGCTTGTGGATGATATACAATTTTTGGGTGGCAAGGAGAGGACCCAAGAGGAATTTTTTCACACATTCAACGCCCTCCTTGAGTCACAAAAACAGATAGTAGTAACAAGTGATAGATTTCCTAAAGAAATTCAGGACATAGAAGATCGCCTCAGATCCCGTTTTGAGTGGGGTCTTATAGCAGACATCCAACAGCCGGATCTGGAAACGCGAATTGCAATCCTCAAAAGAAAGGCGGAGGGATCGAGCCTTCCACTGCCAGACGACGTCGCGATCTATTTAGCCAACAAGATACGCTCAAACGTCAGAGAACTTGAGGGGGCACTTATAAGACTCTTTGCATATGCATCGCTATCTAATACACCGATAACCGTTGAGTTTGCCGACAGGATTCTTTCACATGTGGTCAGCTCACACAAGGGCGTTTGCTCTATTGAATCGATCCAAAAAACTGTTACGGATTATTATAAAGTTCGCATGTCCGACATGAAATCGCCGAGAAGAATGAAATCTCTTGTAGTTCCAAGACAGATAGCGATGTTTTTGTGTAAAAAACACGTTGGCGCAAGCTTTCCTGAGATTGGCGAAAAATTCGGTGGCAAAGATCATACAACAGTGATGCACGCATGTAAAAAAATAGAGGGGGCCCTCAAAACCGACGCTCAGATGCGCGGGGATGTAGAAATCCTTGAAAAGAAAATTGTCCGGCCGTAGATGTTGATAAGAGGTGTGGTCTTTTTGTTATTTTAAAGTTATACACCTTATGCACATGAATTCTGGAGAAGAGTTAATAGATTTTACACAACTTGAAGGATTTTAAAGTAGTGTTTTTTATATGGCTTTTGGGCTTATAAACATATCCACAACCACTACTAATACTACTATTTACTTATATATATTAAATAATAGGAG
>CAZTCA010000038.1:0-13393 GCA_964612405.1 uncultured Pseudomonadota bacterium | reverse complement strand
TGGCAGGTTGTATGTGATAGGCGGAACGATTGGTAATAATTATAATCCAGATGTCTGGGCCTATATCCCATATTCGGAATATACTCCGTAATTTATATCCCAATAGATTTCAAAATTTCAGTGCGGGGCAATTCTACAACCCGTCTATCTCCAAGGCCTTCGAACTTAATATGTCTGTCTGCCTTCTGCCAAGTATTATGAGCAGTAGAGGCGTTGTTGACAAATATAGGCACATTTAGTACCCAGACCAATATGACCGACAATGTTGAAATGAGAGACGAGCCCACGATTGGTGAGGCACCATCAAGCTGGGTACCCGCTCTAAGCATTGTCTTTGGGGCCGGGGAAGGGACCGCCCACAAGGTCAAGGGACCTATATTTGCCATTGGCAGATCGTCTGGATGCGGCCTTTCAATAAACAACAATTCCGTTTCAAGAAAACACGCCGAGATTGAATTGAAAGATGGCAGGTATAAATTGCGCGATCTTGGAAGCAAGTGGGGAATAAAATTGAACGGCCAGGCGGTGACTGAATCGGAACTGAGATTTGGAGATGAAATAGAAATTGCGGGGACAAGAATGAAGTTTGATCTCGTTCATGAAGATAGCATCTCGGCGGTCGGCAGGCCGAAATGGAAGAGATTGCTGCTGTTTGGTTCTATTGTTGTAATTATCGCGGCAACGGCCACCCTCTTCTATTTCAAACATCAGGCAAGGACTGATTTGGACAGACCCGGCGGCGATGTCCTTTCGCAGATAATTCACCACTATGATCGTGGAATTTTTTATTATAACCAGATGAGCGACAACGGCGGCAAAAATAAAGATAAAGTGGTTGAGGAGATGAAACTGGTTATTGAGCTGGATCCTGACGGAAAAACGCATTTCTCAAGAAGCGCCCGCCGCATCATTGACGGTTTAGAGAAATAACCCTGATGTCCTATATAAATGTAGCAATAGCCGCACCCCTCCACCGGCTCTTCACTTATAAAACCGCTGACAATGCCGATGCACGCCCCGGCATGCGGGTGCTCGTGCCATTTCGTAGAAGGCAGATGGTGGGGTATGTTATTAGTAGTTCGGAGTTGGGAGTTAGGGGTTCGGAGAATATTAAGATAAAGGAAATACTCGAGGTGCTTGATGAAGAACCGATCTTCAGCAAGAATGTCCTGGAACTGATAAAGTGGATATCGGATTATTACTGCGCCCCAATCGGAGAAGTCTGCAGGACTGCACTGCCAAAGGGGCTGACAACACCACCTAAAACCAAGCGGAAAAGAATTGTAAAAGAGCAGATAATTGATGAAGCGTTTTTGTCAAAACCTGTCGTCACCCTCAACCCTGCTCAGCAAAACGCATATAAAGAATTAAGGTCTAAGATCTCAGATCAAAAATTTACCACAACGCTCCTTCACGGAGTAACGGGAAGCGGAAAGACCGAAGTCTATCTAAAATGTTTTGAGGATTTAATCAGAGACGGTAAGCAGGTCTTGTTTCTGGTGCCGGAGATAGGCCTTACTCCGCAACTCGTGGGGTATGTCGCCTCCAGATTTGAAGGAATGGTTGCGACTTATCATAGCGGTCTCACCGATGCACAGAGGCTGAATACATGGAATAAAATCAGAAGCAATGAAGTGTCGATTGTTGTTGGAACGCGATCCGCAATCTTTGCCCCATTTAGTAACTTAGGTCTCATTGTGATAGATGAGGAACACGACTCATCATACAAACAGGAGGAGTCTCCGCGTTATCACGGAAGAGATGTCGGCATCATGCGCGCCAAGATGGAGAGCGTCCCGTGTATTTTGGGTTCAGCAACACCGTCTCTTGAGTCGCTCAACAATGCCTCACTAAAAAGATATCATTATATAGAGCTTCTGGATCGTCCTGCGGGAGCCGAATTGCCAACAGTCGAGATTGTGGATATGTGCGGAATGCCGAAAGGGTCCAGCCTGTCACCACAATCGATCGCCGCGATTTCAGAAACGTTATCTAAAAATAATCAGGCAATGATATTCTTGAATCGCCGAGGCTATGCAAGCTTTGTGATCTGCAACAGCTGTGGTCATGTGTTCAAATGCCCAAACTGCAGTATCTCTCTCACATATCATCACCATAACAGGACCCTCCTTTGCCATTATTGTGATTATAAAATCTCCCTCCCAAAACAGTGTGCCGCCTGTCATAAACCGGAACTGAATATTCTCGGAACCGGCACCGAGAAACTTGAGACTGAAATCAAAAGTCTATTTCCAAATGCAAGCGTTGCAAGGTTGGACAGAGATTCGGTATCCAAAAGCGGAGCAAGAGGGGAAATTTTATCCAGGATGAAACGGAAAAAGATAGATATCCTGATCGGAACGCAAATGATCACAAAGGGACATGATTTCCCCGGAGTAACGTTGGTCTTGGTAATAGATGCCGATATTGCACTCAATCTTCCCGATTTCAGGTCTGCCGAAAGGACTTTTCAACTTCTGACGCAGGTCTCGGGAAGAGCCGGAAGGTCTCAGGACAAAGGAAAGGTGATCATCCAGACATTCTCTCCCGACCACCACGCCGTGACACTTGCAAAGGGCCATGACTTTTCATCTTTCAGCAAAATGGAACTCTCTTTTAGAAAAGAACTCTCCTATCCGCCTTATGGGAAACTCACCCTTATCCGCTTTCAGGGGATGAAAGAAAAAGATGTCCAAAATACCGCAGACAATCTCATTAAGTTGTTACGATCAACTATCAACGATCAACTATCAACGATTTTAGGCCCAGCCCCCGCTCCGCTCTCCAAGGTTCGCGGCAAATATCGGTGGCAATTACTTATCAAATCAAATAATTTCAGCACATTGAGACGGGCCGTGAAAACCGCAATAGACAAGGATCTCCCCAAGACACCGGGAGTCCAGATAACAATTGATGTAGACCCGATTAATATGTTATGATTGGTTCGTTAGTGCGTTAGTAAAATTATTATGGCTATAGTAAAAATATGTACATATCCGGATCCGGTTCTGAAGAAAAAGGCGAAGGCCGTAGATGAGATCACGCCTGAACTTGCAAAGTTGATGGATGATATGTTGGAGACGATGTATGCCGCCAAAGGGGTGGGCCTTGCCGCACCTCAGGTTGGGATATCAAAGAGGATTCTTGTGATGGATGTAGATGTCTCCATTCCCGAGACAGAACCAAAACCGGGAGCGATCCAGATTGCAAATCCGGAGATAATATCAAGTGAAGGGGAAATAGAATGGGAAGAGGGTTGCCTCTCAATCCCCGAATTTACGTTGAAGATGAAAAGAAAAGAAAAAATCGTAATAAAAGGACTGGATAAAAATAATAATGAAATGACAATTAGCGCGAGCGGCCTTCTCGCTGTTGCTTTTCAGCATGAAATCGATCATCTGAACGGAAAATTGCTAATTGATAGGGTTTCGAGTTTAAAGCGAGAGATGTATCTCAAAAAGATTAAAAATATGGCGGTGTTATAATGAATTTGGTCTTTATGGGTTCCTCCAACTTTGCCGTTGCTTCATTAACCGCCCTGCTCCAGTCCAAACATAAAATCAGCCTCGTTGTTGCACAGCCCGACAAACCAGCAGGCAGAGGAAACAAGTTGACCCCCTGCCCTGTAGCTGAATTTGCAAGAGAGAAAGGGCTTCCACTTGAACAACCGGCAAAGGTAAAAAAGAATCTGGAACTTCTGGAACAGCTGAAACAGCTGAAGCCTGATGTGATTGTAGTTGTGGCCTATGGAAAGTTTCTGCCAAAAGAGATCCTGACACTTCCACCCAGGGGTTGCGTCAATGTTCATGCCTCTCTCCTGCCAAAGTATAGAGGTGCGGCGCCAATTAATTGGGCAATACTCAACGGAGAGGAACGGACCGGCGTGACAACAATGTATATGGATGAAGAGATGGATGAAGGAGATATCCTTCTCCAATGTGCAACTGATATCCAGCCACATGACACCGCTGAGGCCCTTCATGATCATCTGGCAATCATCGGTTCCGAACTTCTCATCAAGACACTCGACAAGATGCAAATAGAGGAACTTAAAGGTATTCTGCAAGATGATGCTGAAGCGACATATGCACCGATTCTCAAAAAAGATGACGGCCTAATAGACTGGAATCTCAAGTCTGCACAAATTTACAATCAGATTCGCGGCCTTCTTCCGTGGCCAAAGGCCTATACTTTTCTGCCCGATGGCCAGAAGACGCAACTAACGGTATTTGATGCCGCACCAATTGAAGTGGCATCTAATCAAGAGCCCGGCACAGTTATCAGTCTGGACAAAGGAATTACGATTGCAACCGGCAATGGACAAATTTTACTGCTTGAGATACAGTTGGCCGGAAAGAAGAGAATGCCTACTTCTGAATTTGTGAAGGGGAGTTGGTTAAAAGTGGGAATGATTTTCAAATGACGTTTATCGTCTGTCGTTTATCGTTTATCGAAAAACATTACTATAAACGATCAACTATCAACGATCGACGGTCTTTATAATGAAACTAATTGCCCCATCTATATTATCGTGCGACTTCGGCAGAATCGCCGAGGAGATAAAGGCGATTGAAGAAGCCGGCGCAGAAATTTTGCATGTGGATGTTATGGACGGACATTTTGTGCCAAACATCACCATGGGTCCGCCGGTTATTAAATCTATCAGAAAATATTCAAATATCCCTCTCGATGTACATTTGATGATAAGCGAACCTGATAAATACATTGAACAATTTGCCGAAGCCGGCGCAGACATGCTATCGGTCCACATTGAGGCGTGTGATCTGGAAAAAACGCTCCGCGCAATCAGAAAATTAAAGTGCAAGGCTGGTGCGGTGATCAACCCGCCGACAGACATTGAAACCTTTCTCCCTTATGTTGAATATGCAGACTATGTATTGGTAATGACCGTCAACCCGGGGTTTGGCGGACAAAAATTTATGCCCGAATGTGTAGATAAGATTAAAAGGTTGAAACACTTTATTTCTGAAGAGAGAAAATTGAAGACGTTGATAGAAGTAGATGGTGGAATCAAGATATCAAATATCCAGGAAGTGGCAAGCGCCGGAGCGGATATTCTTGTTGCCGGCTCTGCAATATTTCACAGCAAGGATTATAAACAGACAATCTCTGAAATGAAGAAGAGGATCAATAGAACCTAGAAGTTCTCGCCGTCATCACCGCGACCGCCAAATATCTCTTTCAACATAGGCGATTCAATGACCGGAATTGGAGATTCCGGTGGCATCTTATAATTAACCTCTGTGACAAGTTTCTTTCCTTCTTCAACAACAATTTCAATCGAATTGTCACCTAAAGACGGATGCCATGAATGTAGAATATATTTACCGGGCTTTATATCGTTAAAAAAGAACCTGCCGTCCCAATCTGTCTCCGCAACGGCAACAACATCTTCAACCGATCTGATCCACGCCTTCATCCACGGATAAAAACCTGACGAAAGAAGTATCTCCTTGGTGTTGTTGATGTCGATTTCAAAAGGCTCGCTCCCCAGATTCAACATATACTGCTGTTTTGAAACGCCCCCGCCTTCAACCACCAGCCATTGGACTGCCGGGTCAACGTTCGAAACCTTTACAACCGTACCCGGCCTCACGATTGTCATTTGCGGATTAAATTCACATTTCTCACCGACGATATTATGGACTTCGCGATTTCTTGGATCTGCCATCTCATACGCCTTCATGGTGGCACCGGAGTCTTCGCCCGCTTCTGTTGGCGTTAACCATAGAGTAACGCCCATCACTCTCCTCTTCCACATGTGAACAACAGAAGTCGATCTCTTGGTGCCGCAAGGGCCATGATATTCCACAACCGCCGGTGCGGTCTTTCTGGGCTTTACACCTTCCAGGCGGATGTCACCTTCGATCTTGCCGGGCTTATCCTGCGCAAAAGAAACCGCAGGAAAAAGAAACGTCATACAAATAAATATAAAAAAAATTCTACGCATCATAATCGACTAACACTCCTTATCCAATCATCCCCACAACCCTGCCCTTAAACCTCACAAATGCCTCCCTTGGCGAATCTCCCATCATCAGGTGGCAAAGCTCCCGAAGCAGGTTCTGCCAGCCTTTGGGAGGCGTGGTATAGATACAATCAAGAATCGTATAAATCAAGTAATCTTCTCCCCTCCAGGTTTTCATCGAAACCGCAACATATTCAAAATCGACAGATGGTAGGAACTTCCTGATATCAGTGAAGAATCTCTGCTCCAGCTCGCTGTGAATGCCCAAGACCTCTTTCAATCCATCATCGATCCGTTGGTGGATATTATTCACAAATGACCTGTATTGATCATCGTCCGGCTTGAGCCTCAAGACATCTTCCTTCTTTATTGTTATCGGTTCGCCCACACGAACCCTCACAACCGCCCCGGTCTGAACCCTTAAAGACCCTTTAGGAACCACTGTGGCGGTCCCAATCAGGCCAACCGGCACAATGTTGACTATCTCACGTTCATGTTTTTTCAGGTACATCATTACATTTGCGGCGATATATGCGGCCCCCTTCTTCAGATGACCGCCTTCTGTCATCAACCTCTCTTTGCTCCCGGTAGTATAATAACCCGCATCTATGCGTTTCCCTTTTTGCGAAATGTTCCCATGAGCCCTAGTCCCCTGTGGAAACATTACTATGTCGGCACCGGAATTGACCATACTCTCCACTGCCTCGGTGACTGCTATTTTTGGCCCGGTCTTTTTCTTTTTCCGGTCCACAAAGATTGTCCCGATTGCCAGCATTGCCTGACCCATCATGCGGCGTAAAAAGAAATTATCAATAAAGTGATCTCTGGCGGCAAGGTATCTCAAGTCAAAATGTTCACGGTCGGCCGGTCTCACGCCTGAAAAAACAAATGGAGCAATCGCAAAGTCTATAAAACTTTTATGGTTGAGCACAAAAACAAATTTCCCTTCGAGCTTTGAAAGCTTCTCGAGACCCTCGGTTTCAATTGAGAGGCGTGTCAGCTGAGCAATGCGCCCTCCCCATACTCCGCTGAGGGCAAAGGCTACCTCTCTGCAAAATGTGTGGCCCTTATATTTCAAGGCCGCAATAATAATCCTTGAAAGTGAAAAAGTATTAAACGCACCGGCAATAATCGGCCAGAGACGAATTGTGACGGGTTCATGATTTGAAAATGAGATGCGTGTCGGATCAATCTTGGCGCAGACAATCTTGTCAAATTTGACGGGAATAATACCAAAGCCGGAGTAGAACACTCTGAAAAAATCCCTCGGATGTATAAAAAGATTAGACACCGCAAACTCTGCCGATCTTTTGAGGTGATATCTGTATCTGACGTACGCAAAGATAGACATGCCTATAAAGAAAATATATAAAGAGGCGAGGATAAAATTTGTATCATATATTTCCACGCCGGATCGATAAACCAGAAAAAATATCAAAACATAGTCCCTAAAAAGTCTGACAACTGCTTCATATCTTCCGATCATGGAATTAAAAGAAATGATTTTAGTAGATGAGAATGCAGGAACAAAAATGAGGATCAGTCTTGTCAAAGGGACAAGATAAATAACGATTAAAAGAATAATAAAATCAGACATGTTAATATCACTATTGGAGCAGGGATAGATGATACTTGAGTGTAACGGGAACTGGGGATTTACTCCCCTTGAATTCTCCTGTCCCCAGCTTCTTGGAAATTCTTGTGGCGACAGAACTCGCGTTACCCTCCATTGTTTCGTATATCACACTAACAACTCCATGCGCCTCAAAGGCTGCAACAACATCTATAGGGTGCCTCACCAAACTTCTCACCTCTTCTTCAATGCGCACCAGCAGGGCTGAAAATTTACCGTCACCCATTTCTTCCCTCAATTCTTCATAATTAGAAATCGAGATATCATATTTATAGGTCCTGTGGTCGGCCTCTTTTAGAGGAAAATTTATCTCGGTACACGGCAAAACGAATGTAAATGCAACCTTCCCCTTGCTTGGGATGTCAACCCAAAGTTGACCGCCCGATTTCTGAGAAATATCGCGGCACACGGCCAGACCTAAGCCTGCGGCGGGGGTATTATTGGCGCTCTTTGTAGAATAAAACCTCTCAAATATTCTATACCTATCCTTCTCTGTAAAATTTTCGCTTGCGTTGACAACGCTTACCTCAACGCCGGTCCCCTGCCTCAAACTCACTTCTTTAACCTTTACGTCTATCTCGCCGGACCTTGGAGAAAATTTGATGGCATTGGAGAGCAGGTGAGAGAGTACGACAAATATCTGATCGGGATTTGCAAAGACCTGCGGCAGATCTGCCGAGGCCGTGACCTTATATCTCAGTTGTCTCTGTAAAAAGAGTTGATCGTGCGTGGAACAGACCTGCTGAATCTGTTGGAGGATATCAAAGTGACACACTGACTGCTCGGTCACATCCCCCGCTTTGGAATCAATGGCACCCCTCAAAAGGGCCCTGGCCTTGTCAAGATTTGTCCTGATGGAATTGAAGAGCTTGCCACCCTTTGCATCATTATTGGCCTTCACATAATCCCCTACCATCTCCACACTGTCGGCCACGACACTCAAATGGTGTTCGATCTCTTCAAATATACACTTTGTTTCCGGCTTGCGTTCCTTTTTCATATTATCCTTCTGAGAACCCCACTATCACAAAAAAGGGGCCTAATCCAAGTATAAAAACGGGCGCTGAAAGCATGGCTCTCAACGCCCGAAATATCTTAAGAAACCGACATCTTTAGCTACTTGGTTTTCTTCTTTGCCTTCTTAGGCTTCTTCTCTTTCTTCGGCTTCTTCTCCTTCTTCGGCTTCTCTTCCTTTACAGGTTCCGCCGCAACTTCACTCTCATCCTCTGCAGGTGTTGGCGCTATTGTGGCCTCGGAGGAAGAATAATCGCCATAAGCAGGTCTTTTGAAGATGTATATATTCTCAAACTGGCCGCACAGTTCCCAGCTCTCATCACCCAGTTTGTTCCATCTTGCCCTCCACTTCTTAGTCTTTGGAGGTCTCATCCTCTTTGCAGTGTACTCCCATGCACCGCCAACGCTTCCGCTGATCTTTGAGCGCTTTACTGTGCTGTCAACCGCCGCGGCAATTTTGGCGATATCCGAGTCACTTATGCTCACTGTTTTTGATGCCGCGTAAAGGCTGACCGGCGCCAACATGACAAAGGCCACTGCAAAAAGGACAAATCTCTTCATAAACCCCCCATTTGTTAGTTTTCGACTGACGCAACTAAAGCACAGCGCCAAAAATAAGTCAACAATTCGCATATCCGCTTCAAACGTGCAGTTGTTCAGGGCTTTTCCCCAAATTATTTTTTATTTTTTCCTTGAATATATACACGGCACGCATACAAATCGCGCGACAGTTAACCGAAAGGGGAGAAAAAGATGAAAAAAGTTCTGATAGTTTTATTAATGATGGCAACCGCCTTTGGAGCCGTAAAAACAGCAAACGCCGCCAAGATGGGTTATGATAACGGGTTTTTCATTGCAACCGACGACGGAAATTATAAATTTAAATTCAACGCAAACATGCAGATGAGATATGAGTATCGCTTCTGCGAAAAGGCCGGTGACGTAAACTCATTTGTTTTCCCCCGCACAAGATTGATCTTCACCGGAAATGTATTCACTCAAAATCTCACATACATGTTCATGCCTGAGATGGGAGATCTCGACCAGACAATGAATATCACGAACAGGGCAGATTCGGTCAGCCTCTACATGCGTGATGTCTGGTTCAATTATAAGTTTATGGATGAATTGCAGATCAAGGTCGGACAATTCTTTGTCCCCCGTCATAGACAGGCTTCCACAATCTCAACAATGCAGCAATTTGGTGAGTACCCGATCACAGCGCTCTCTGATTTCTCGTTCACATGGGACAAGGGCCTTGATATCCACGGCTCCATCTGGAAATTTGATTATGATGTAGTCGTAACCAATGGCACTGGAGGAAATCTGATAAACGTCGGCAGAGGTGTCAACGTAGGGACAAGGATTGTTTATAACGTTCTGGGCCATTACGGATATTCCGAATCCGATGTGAAAAATTCCAAAGAACCTAATCTGGCGGTTGGCACGCATGTTTCATACAATCATAACGGAAATTTCAACAAAGTTAATCAGGTCGGCGGAGCGACTCCTCAATATCTCCTCGCCTCGGGTGATGTGGCTTTCAAATTTATCGGCATCTCGGCAGAGGCGGAGTTTATCAACCTGCATGATTATGCCGCCGGGACAAACAGTCCTGCGTTCACGGTTCAGGCGGGTTATTTTATCATCCCGACACACTTGGAACTCGCATCTCAGGTTTCATATATCTTCTGGGATGGTGCCGATAATAATGAAATGGAAGTCGTAGTTGGACCGGCCTATTATTTCAAGGGGCATAAGGTTAAAGTGCATTTGACTTATTCTCTGCTTCTGGATGAAGACGGTCCGGGAGCCGCGGGAACTGCGCCCTTCATCGCCTCGGCAGATGATCGCTGGGATCATAGGATAAGAGTCCTGTTGGGGTTTGCATTCTAGAAAATTATCTGCACGACTGTCCGGCCCTCAGGCGGATCTCGCACCAATCCATCCACTTATCCGCATTATCGTCTAGAAGCGGATCGACTGCCTTGTGAAAAGTTGCGGGGACAAAGTGATCGAGCACATGCGAAACTGTGTTGCCCACCACTGAGTACCATGGCACATTTTCAGCATCACCAAAGATGCTCTTCTGATACATATCTTCCTTCATTGCAAGATACCACTCCTCGCGTGCCATAACAGAAACGGGGTCGTCAAATTCGTTATAAACAGCCTCTGCAATCGTTGGAGCTCCATCAACCAGAAAATAAAATAGTCCTCCCTTTGCAATGACACCTTCAACAGCACCGGTAACTTTAATAGCATTCGTTGGAGTCAAAACTTTTTCCACAAAAGGTTTCCATCCGCCAAGCACAACGCCGGTTCCGACCAGACTTGTAACCTCAGATGTCTTCGGAGACATCCCAAGATCCGTCATTGCACCATCTATCCCGCGATAAACAAAGGCCGCGGAACCGAGACCGCCGAAAAATCTGGAGAACATAAACGGGGCATTCGTTATCGCGGCAAAACCTTCAGTCCCGCGCGATACTATCTTTTCGCTGATCATGTGAGCGCCTCTATCTATGAGGACCGCCAGTGATATCGTATCATACCCCTGAGCAACCGCTTCGATATGTGATCGTGGCGGATCAAAGATTAATTCCACAACTGATTTTGCACCCAAAAATGTCATTGCACCAAACACCGCCGGCCCACCAACGTCACAACCAAAATCTCTTGTGGTTTTATATGCATTAATAATCGGACGTGTAAGTGACGGTCTTATCGATTTGATGTCAAACTCCATCTCTTGAGTGACGCTTTGTGGTGCCGACCGCGCTGGTGGTTTTTCAACCTCCACAGGTTCTTCTGTTACAACCACCTTACAGCCGTGATTAAGCGGAGGGAGCCCATCCAAAATTTCTCTTACAAGTGGTGTAACTTCTTTGCCTGACGCCTCCTTCCATTTTATCCATTCAACTGCGCGTTCCGCCCTTTGGAACTGCAGTTTCTCCACCGCAACTTGCGCCTTACGAGCCTGAGCGAGCATCCTTGTCTCCATGAGAGATTCTTTATCAGCGGACACCCTGTCAAATTCCAGAAATGCCTTTTCAAAAGATCCTTCACCCACAAGTCTCTCCGCACGTTCTATGCTCGGCAACAAAGAGTCATCAACGCCCCTCATGACAACAATTTCACGAAGTTCACCTGGGACATCTCTTTTCTTTATATACCGAATGGTCTCTTCCGGACTGGTCCCTCTCCAAAAAGATAATTCGCGGTATGGATCAAGTGAGACCTGATCAAATGTTCTCGATTTCACCTGTTTTGCGATTAATGCGCTCAGTTCATGCAAAATCCCGTTTCTGGCCTGCGCATCGCCGCTTCTTATTGTAGATTCAAGCTTATTCATCAGAGTTTTAAATCTCTGACGCCTGTCAGTCCTGAATCTCTCGATATGTTCTGTCCTGACTCTTGTAAGCTCTTCTTCCAGCGTCAGCTCAACAAATTCCTTTGCATTGCCGGTCTCTTTTGCCGCCACCCTCTCCAACACACTTTGAACCGAAGGGAACTCGCCCCGCACCCATTCCAATTGTTGTTCTAATTTTGCCGCCCAATTTTCACGTGAAAGATTTTTTGCTATGCGTGTGATATTTTCGGAGGGAGATCCCGGTTCAATTGGGAATTCGTCTCCATATACAGCCACACCGATCGATTGCACCATGTTGAAGAATCTGAAAAAGGCCCTGCCTACAGGACTCTTTGGCGCGGACGAGTCGGCCCGAATTGCACGCGCTATCCCACGCAGGTGCTCCATGTCGGAATCTGTGATAAAATAGTTTCTTGACCTGCCATCACGAATTCTGATTGCGTCTTCAACAATAACTTCGTCACCCATCACATTTAACACTTCACCTTTACTGAGACTGAACGGCCCCACAGGATACGGTTCTCCCTCGTTATATAGAGCAAAGCGGTTCCCCCTCCCAAGCCCCGGAGGATTCAACCAGAATTCATACCTCTCCTGCGTTCCGGTCGCAGGATCCCTCACTATAACACCTGCCATCACCGTTCCTTCGTATCCGGACACCTCTTTCAAAATCCTGTGAAACCACCCCGCCTCTGTCAGGTGTTCAACCTCAATTCTGCTGATGGCCAGATTGGTTCCCCTGACTGCCGTGTCTGTATGGTATGTTCTTGCGTCGATAATCTTTTTTATGAGAGGATTTGCATTTCTAATCCGTGCCACAAAATTCATTTCAGATTCGTTTAGAGTTTCGCCGGAATCAATCTTAGAAATGACCCCCTTCATCACCTTGATAAGACCGAGCCTCCCCATGGTCTGCCCCAGCACGTCCGGTCCGACATTCACTTTAAATTGTGAAATAAATGTCTTCTCCACAACTCCGTTTCCAGAGGTAGAAGCCGCTTTTATCGCCCTGATCATCTCACCAAATATATCCCTCATCGCGCCCAATTCCTGACGAAGACCTTCTGCCTTCATCTCATTTAAATATATCTCCTGAGATTCTGTGAGGCTTTTATCCAGAGGCACCGGTCTTCCATCGCCGTTTGTCATTCCACCTGCCTCGAGAAAAGCATCGTAAACTTCTCTCCAGAGATGTTCGTTACCCCACGGATGAGTTTCATGAATTAGACGTGCAATGTTATACATATTTTCAACAGTAAGATTGTGCGTCTGCATGAGAAGGGCCACCCTCTCGGCATCTATAAGTCTGGAACGGGCAAGATCATTCGAGGGTTTGTACCTATAAAGAAATTCAAATGAATATTTGATCGCGTCAGTAGGCTTC
>CAZTCA010000037.1:2734-13471 GCA_964612405.1 uncultured Pseudomonadota bacterium | reverse complement strand
TCCTGATGATAGTCTTCTGCCGGCCAGAACTTTGAGGCCGGCACAATTTCAGTAATAATTTTAGAATTTTTTAGCGCCTCTCTTGAATTTTCGGCCAATTTCTTTTGTTCATCACTAAAATAAAAAATTGCTGACCTATATTGTGACCCAACATCCGGCCCCTGGCGATTTAGTGTTGTCGGATCATGCATATTCCAAAAAGCATTTAGCAATTCTTCAAATGAAATTACATTTTCATCAAATTCAATCTCAACCGCCTCGGCATGGCCGGTTTTCCCGGTACAAACTTCTTTATATGTCGGATTTTCTTTTTGGCCGCCGGTGTAACCACAAGTTGTTGAGCGAACACCTTTCAATTTCTTAAACTCTGCCTCAACTCCCCAAAAACACCCCGCTGCAAATGTTGTTTTTTGCATTATTTGTCTCCGAAGGCGCTTAAATACCTCTTCGCCTTATCCACATATAGATCTGCGGATTTGACAATGGGCTCTATCTCTTCTGGGTTCAATTCGCGTTTCACCTTGGCAGGAAATCCTATCACAAGACTTTTAGGCGGGATTATCTGTCCCTCCGTGACAAGTGCGCCTGCCCCGATAATGGAATTCTCCCCCACTTCAACTCCGTTCATGATGATTGCGCCCATCCCAACAAGGCACCTGTTTCCGATTTTGCATCCGTGGATGATTGCTCTGTGGACGATTGTCACATCATCGCCTATTTCCGTCTTGTGACCCTCTTGAGCGTGAATGATGGACAAATCCTGAACATTTGTCCGGTTGCCAATCCTGATGGTGTTTGAATCCCCTCTGATCACCGCACCGAACCAAACGCCGCAGTCCGATCCAATCTCAACATTGCCGATCAAGCTGGCATTCTCCGCCACAAACGTTCCCTTCCCAATCTTCGGTATCTTTGATTCGAATTCTTTAATCATATAAGCCTCCTATAACCACAGACCGTCATATTTGCAACGCCAGTTTTTTCCTTTACAGTAGCGCCACCCGATAGTAAGCCAAGGGCTCAATAATTGGGAGGCCAAAAACATGTCAAAGTATAATGATATCTATAGATTAAGCATTGATAAGCCGGAAGAATTCTGGGCCAAAGAGGCGGCCAAACTCCACTGGTTTAAAGAGCCCAAAAAGATTCTGGATGACTCAAGAAAGCCCTTTTTCAGATGGTTTGTGGATGGAAAGACAAACCTCTGTTACAACGCAGTTGATAGACACGTCAAAGGGGGGAAGGCAGACAAGCCGGCCCTAATCTGGGAAAGCCCCGAGACCAATAAGAGCAAAATCTACACATTCAAGGACTTATATAATGAGGTGAATGCGTGTGCCGCGGCACTCAAAGAGTTGGGACTCAAAAAGGGGGATCGCTCTATCATATATATGCCGATGATACCTGAGGCGATCATCTCAATGCTCGCCTGCGTCAGGATCGGTGTAATACACTCTGTTGTCTTCGCAGGCTTTTCGGTAGAGTCACTTGCCGAACGCATTGACGATGCAAAACCGAAACTCATCATCACCTCAGATGCGGTAAGCAGAAAAGGTAAAATTATTGAACTGAAGCCTATTATCGACAAGGCAATCGACGCGGCAAAAGAAAAGGTCTCAAATGTTCTGGTCTATGACCGCGGTCTCGCAAAATTCAACAAGGTAGAAGGTAGAGATATCGACTGGAATGGATATGTCACGCCGATGATGGGGAAAGAGATTCCGTGTGAAGAGATGGATTCAAGCGATCCTTCGTATATCTTATTTACATCCGGCACCACCGGAAAACCGAAAGGTGTTGTCCGTGACACCGGCGGTTATATGGTCGCGCTACATACGTCAATGGAGCTGGTCTACGGCGTCGGTGAAAATGATGTCTACTGGTCAACTTCTGACATAGGTTGGGTTGTCGGTCACAGTTATATTGTATACGGCCCGCTTCTTAAGGGTGTGCCGACAATTGTGTTTGAAGGGACGCCTGATTACCCCGAGCCGGATATCTGGTGGAAGATTGTTGAAAAGCACGGCGTAACAGTAATGTTCTCGGCGCCAACGGCGTTCAGGATGCTCAAGAAATTCCCGCAGGAGTGGATTGATAAACACGATCTTAGCACCCTAAAATATTTCTTCCTTGCCGGCGAACCACTCGACGAGCCGACATACCAGTGGGCAACCAAGGCACTAAAAAAGATTGTCATCGATCATTATTGGCAGACCGAGACCGGCTGGGCAATTTTGTCAAACATGGCAGGCATAGAAATCCTCCCCATCAAGCCCGGTTCACCAACCAAAGCGGTTGTCGGATTCTCGCTGGACGTTGTTGATGACAGCGGAAAGTCTGTCCCGAAAGGCCAGAAGGGGTATCTGGTTATCAAACCCCCTCTCCCGCCGGGGACTCTCTCAACAATCTGGGAGGATGACGAAAGATATATCGAATCATACTGGAGAAGATTCAAAAACACCCTGCTTTATAATTCCGGAGATTATGCAATTGAAGATAGTGACGGTTATTTCTGGATGCTTGGCCGCTCAGATGAAGTGATAAACATCGCCGGTCACCGGCTCGGCACAAGAGAGGTCGAAGAGGCTGTTTCATCTCATCCGCATGTGGTTGAGGCGAGCGCAATCGGCGTTGCAGATGAACTGAAGGGTCAGGCAATCGCCGTGTTCGTAGTCCTAAAACCCGGATTCAAGGCATCAGATGAAGAGACAAAGAGCATCAAGCAGGTGGTTAGGGAAAAGATTGGTGCCATTGCAACCCCAAGAGATGTCAGTTTTGTAAAAGGTTTGCCAAAAACTCGAAGTGGAAAAGTAATGCGCAGGGTTTTAAAGGCGCTGACCGAAGGGAAACAGTTGGGGGATCTAAGCACGATTGAAGACGGCGCGAGTGTGGACGAGATCCGCAGTGCAATTGAACAGATGTAGATTATGCTGAAAAAACATATCCACATGGTTGGAATTTGCGGCACGGGGATGGGGAGCCTTGCCCTGCTCCTCAAAGAGGCCGGCCACCACGTCACCGGCTCAGATGAAAACGTTTATCCACCGATGTCAACTCAGCTTGAAAATGCCGGAATTGAAATCATCAAAGACTATCAACGATCAACGATCAACGATCAACTCGATTTAATAATCATAGGCAATGTCATCTCACGTGGAAATGAAGAGGCAGAAGCGGTTATTGAATCAAAGATAGATTATATGTCAATGCCTGAGGCGTTGAACCAGTTTTTTATCAAAGATAAACACTCAATAGTCATCGCCGGAACACACGGAAAGACAACTACATCAACACTCTGCGCATGGATGCTTGAATCTGCGGGCTTAAAACCAGGATTTATGATCGGCGGAGTCGGTTTGAATTTAGGAATCAGCGCCAGAATTGCAAAGGGAGATTATTTCGTCGTTGAGGGGGATGAATACGACACGGCTTTTTTTGATAAGGGCCCTAAGTTTCTCCATTATAGTCCAAAAAGTGTAATTCTTGGGCCGATAGAGTTTGATCATGCGGATATTTATAAAAATCTGGATCATGTGATGGGATCATTTGAGAAACTGGTAAATATAATTCCAAAAGACGGGCTCCTTGTTGCGTGTGCGGATAGTGAAAACACTATGAAGATTGCGGCAAAGGCAAAATGCAGAGTTGTTGAATACAGTTTCAGCCGTTTCAGCCGTTCCAGCCGTTCCAACGGTCCCTTATTTGGCAGACATAACAGGCAAAATATTGCCGGAGTCGTCACCCTTCTTACCGAACTTGGGATCGACCAAGAAAAAATTAAAAAAGGCCTTGAGACTTTTAAGGGAATCAAACGCCGCCAGGAGATTGTCGGAGAAGTGAACGGAATAACAATAATAGACGACTTTGCTCACCATCCAACTTCAGTAAAAGAAACTATCCAATCTATTCGTGACCGTTTTCCGGAAAAACGAATCTGGGCAATTTTTGAACCACGCTCAAACACCAGCCAGAGAAAGGTGTTTCAGAAAGAATTTGTAGATGCCTTCAAAAAAGCTGACATCAGCATTATTGCAGGCCTCCACCGGCCCGAAAGGCTTGCCCCAAGCGAACGCTTGGACCCTCAAAAACTGGTTCAAGAGATAGGAAACGGGGCCAGATATATGCCTAAAGTGGATGAAATTATTGACTTTATCACCCAGGGGGCAAAATCTGGAGATGTCATTTTAATCATGTCAAACGGCTCATTTGATGGTATACATACAAGATTACTAAAACGCCTGTCCCAGTCATGAGAAGATTTAAGAAAAGAACCTTAAGCCTGATTACACTGGCCGTGATCATTGGCGGAATGGCGTTACTCTACTTCGCCATCAATACACACCCGGTTCAAAAAAGCATTTTGGAATTGTTGAGCAAGGGAGACCTGAAATTCAGCGCATCAAGTATACAATTTAAAGTATTCACAAACAGAATTGCCGCTAAAGATCTCAAGATAACAAACAATAAAACGGGGCTGGATGTTACGTTTGACAGCACTAAAATTCGCTACAGCTTATTAGGGTTCCTCCGCGGCAAAATTGTTTTTCCAAACATATCGATAGTCGGATCAAACATCGTTTTACCTACAACTCCGGATGAAAATGAAAAAAAGAAGTCAGTAAGCATTAAAAAACTTTTGTTATTAAAAAATCTGGAGATCCGCGACAGCAGTATTGAACAGGCCTCAATTATTTTTCCCGGAGGAACTGTAATTGTAACGGATACTCTTGGTTTTGAATTCAAACCAAAACTGACAGGAGAGGTGAAAATAAAGCTCGGACTTCAAGGGGCAACCATCAAAGGCAAAAAAACAGATATTGCAATTGGGGCTATCTATCTTGACGGAGAAACCAACATCGAAAAATGGCATGATGTACCTCCGTATGCAAATGCTATTAAAGGTCGCCTCTCTGTAAGCGACTTTAAGTCGGGAGATTTTGAGATTGCAAAATTTTTAACAAAGATCGAGCTCAACGACAAGAAAATAAAAACAACAGATTTTGAAGTATCAAATAATGGCGGTCTCATGACCGGCCTCTTTGAAATAGATCTTCAGAAAAAGTCTTACAAGGCAAATATTGAAATACCAAAACCGCTTAGTCTTCCACATCTTGAAACAAAAAAATATGTGATGGACCCGGAGGGAGAGATAACCGGAGAGATCCATGCAGAGGGAAGTGGCTTTTCTCCGAACGAAATAAATCTGAAATTATCCGCAAATCTCACTCATAATAAAAAAGATTTAGCCCCCCTTGTTGTAAATTCCAACATGGAGTGGATAAACGGCGTCGGAACATTCAAAGACACAATTGTTCATATTGGAGACGGAACGGCAAGCGTTGAAGGCTATATTGATATCTCCAAAAAACATATGGACATGCATTACATCGGCAAAGATGTGGATATGAAGGCGTTTTTTGGAAGATTTGCCGAGCCGAGCATCCGTCCGTTTTTTGGAATAGCGGACGCGGATGTGAAATTTGTAGGCTGGGCAAAGGATTTCACGGTAACAGGTCCTGCAAACACAACTGGTCGGAGCGGTTTTGCTAGGATATACGCCGGGAGGCTTGACGCAATTTTGGACATCAATTATCAAGCCGTCAAAATAACTGGGACAATAAGTCAGGATGAAAAAGAGACCGGAGACGTTAGTGTCATCATAGAACACGGAAACAGAAGAGAAGACGGCACGCGTGAAAAAACACTTCATATCAAGGCCACACTAAAAGACCATGACCTCCTCCCCTCTTTTGAGGAATACCAGTTGAGCGGTAAAGGAACCGCAGAATTCCAACTTGACGGCCCGCCGGAGGCATTTAAGAGTAAACTAACTGCGACAATAACTGACGGCGCCTTTATGGGGATGGTTTTTGATAGTGTAAGTACTGAAATCAATATTAGTCGCGGTGAAATGAAAATTTTGAACGGAGTACTCAACTTTCCAAATGTTGAAGAGATAGTCTTTAATGAACCTATAATTATGGATTTTTATCCCGGCGGTTTTAGAATGTATGGGAAGCCGACCGACAATCTTGAATTTGATACAAAGATGGATAAAAAGACCGGCGATTGGGATATTTCAAAAATCAATTATAAAGATTTGAGCGTCAAAGGACATTTCTCCCCGAAAGGAACAAACAACCTCCAAATCAAGGGGTCCATCGATTCAAACAAGCTGGCTATTTATAAAACTTTTTTGAGGGAGGCCAGCGGACCGGTAAGAATGGATTTAAAATTTACAAATACATTTCTGGACCCTGTAGTTTACGGAAGTATTTTGCTCAATAACAATACAGTTTATCCCCGCGCAATCAGGCAAAGGACTGAAAACGTTATGGGCGAAATCAAGTTTGACGGAAGGATAATTAGAACGGATAGCCTGACCGGTTCAACTGAGGATGGAAGTTTTCTGATAAAGGGATTTTTCGCACATGACAAATTAAGACCTAAAAAGTTTGATATCTACATTGACGGTCACAATTTAAGATACGCCACTCCGGACTATACCTATAAAATGGAGTTTGATGCCGAATTGAATATTAAAGGGAATGATCAGTCGTCCAAGATAAAGGGGGAGATAGCGATACTTGACGGACGCTATACAAAAGATTTTACAATTCTTGAAGGACTTGAAAAAAAGCCTGTGAAAGGAAAAGAGATCAGTTTATTTGCAAACGAAAATTTAAAACTCGATCTGTATATCCATAACACAGGAGACCTGGCAATCAGAAATAACATAGGTGATATCTGGATGAAGGCAGATATCAATGTTGTCGGAAATGCCAAAAAGCCACAGGTTTCGGGGCTTGTGGAAACAACTGAGGGTAAAATTCATTACATGAACCGGGATTTTACCGTTACGCGAGGCTTTGTTGAGTTTCACGATCCATACACCAATCCATATCTGGAGATCGTTGCAGAACATGAAGTACCGACAATCACGGATCTTGTTGTTATAGCCACACTTCATGGCAGGATCAGTAATCTAAAATTGGACTTGTCATCAACAAAAGGATTGGAGAGACGTGATATTGTCTCTTTGCTGATTTTCGGGGTAACAGAAAGTGAAATGAAACAGGCGCAGTGGTCTTCCGGGCTGGCTCCATCTGTTGTCGCTAGCCAGGTTACACATCTGATCGAGAGGCCGATTACAGAATTTTCAAGACTGGATATATTCCGCCTTGAGGCCGCAGGCGGCCCTTCGAATTCATCAAATGCTTCTCCCACCAGCACACAGATTTCAAGGATGTATCTTGGTAAAAAGATTACTGACCGTTTGAGTCTCGAATTTGTCACAGACATCAATACAGAAGAAACCCAACAGACTATCAGGGGGGAGTATATGTTGACGGACTTTCTAATTTTGAAAGGTGAAAGATCGTCAGGACAAAAATATAAACTAAACGTTTCATTACGTTTCAGAGTTAGATGAATATAAAAAGAAACATAACCATAGCAGTGCTTTGTGCCCTGTTCATATTCAGCCCTAATCTTTTGGCTGGCGATGGAAAGACCATATCCAAAATTAATATTCACTTTGGAGACACAATCACTAAGAACGTAAGCGAAGATACCGTCAGAAGAGTAATCCCCTTTATTGAAGGGGATGGTTTTACATCGCAGAAACTTGACCAGGCCCTTGATCATTTGAGAAAATGGGGAGTCTTTGAAACAATTGAGGTCTCCACAAAATCAGTAGCTAATAATATTGAGATAGATTTTTATTTGAACGAAGCCATTAAAATTGGTCAGATTGATATATTTGGAAATTATCCATACATTGAGCCAAAGATAAGAAAATATTTGACGATCAGGCCGGGAGATATCTACACCTACAACAGAATAAAGGACCAGATTAAGAAAATCAAGGACTTCTACGAGCGGGAGGGATTCTTTAATACAAAAGTAACCGCAGAACAGATCTGGAGCGAAAATAATAAGGATGCCCGCGTGATCTTTAAAATCAAGAGGGGCGATCTGCTCAGATTTGGCAATATTGTTGTTAACGGCTCAAAGGCATATCCAAAAGGCAGAGTAGTTTCGGCAATCAACCCCTTAAGACCCTACCAGCCAAGAAGATTCAATCAGGCAATAAGAGATGTTACGGAATTTTATCATCTTCACGGATTTCCAAAAACAAAAATAAAAGTTACCAAAAAAGAGCTGGATATTGAGTCCGGAAAAGTAAACGTAGTCATTGATGTTTCGGAGGGGCCAAAAACGATTGTTAAATTCAGAAATAACAAGGCAATCTCTTCAAGAAGATTGAAAAAGATAATATCGATATTTAGAGAAGGTAGTGTCGACGAATATGAGATTGATATCAGCCGCAATAAAATAGCAAACTATCACCATGAACACGGATATCCGGACGTAAAAGTGACTTCAAAGAGGGAAGTGGAGGAAGATGGAAAGATTGTCGTCACTTTCTTTATCGATCAGGGCAAAAAACAGAGAATTTACAGTATCGATATTGATGGCAATAAGCAGATATTCGACGTAAAGATACAGAGACAGATAAAGACAAAGGTTCTCTCCCTTACCGATCAGGGCCTATACAATGAAGATGTCCTGAATGATGATTTGAAATCTATCAAGCGATTCTATGATAGTAAGGGATATGTGGATTCAAAGGTCGGTATTCCAGAGGTGGAAGTTAAACGCTCACAGGTAGAGATAACAATTCCTGTACATGAAGATATTCAGACCGTAGTCGACCAAATTGTTTTTGAGGGTAATGATTCCATAGAAACAAAAAAGTTATTAAAAGCAATTAAAAACCAACCTAACGATCCACCAGATGCAACTGAGCTTAAAAATGACAAGCAAGCTCTGCTTGTTCTGTATGCCGACAACGGTCATCCATATGCGGAAATTAAGCAGACTGTAGAAAAAGACATTGTTGATGGGCAGAGCTGGGCCATAATCAGGTATGAAGTCGCTGAAGGACCGCTCGTAAAAATTGGGAAGGTCCTTGTCGTCGGAAATTCTCTCACATCATCAAATGCCATCAGAAAGGCAATGGCCCTCAAAGAAGGCGATTCGTTCAGCTATGAAAAATTGATTGAAAGTCAGCTCTCCTTGCGCAGACTGGGGTCATTCAATACCGTGAGCGTCGATACTATTGGATTTGAGGAGCAAGAGGAGGTAATACATCTACGCGTCAAGGTTGAAGAGCAAAAGCCATTCGTAATCGATTTCGAACTCACCTACTCCACCGATGACAGTTACGGCGGCTCAATGAATTTCACTAACCTGAATTCTTTTGGGTTGGCAAAACAATCGCATCTGAAACTCACGGGAGGTAGGGAGTTGTCGCGCGCAGAAATTGGCTGGACGGATCCAAGATTTGTCGGCTCCGGTCTTGAGTTTTCGGCATCAACATGGCTTCAATATGAAGATAAGAATATTTATAACTACATGCAGGCCGGAGGCGGTTATGCCTTTGTCAGAAGATATCACCGGACCAGTTTTCTGGCAAAACACACGCTCGAAAGAAATTATTTCCTTGAGGGGAGTTCCACGGCGGCCGATGCCGACTCCTTACGCGATAACACAATATCGAAGATCACCCTTTCCGGAAGTTTTGATTCAAGAAACAGTTTTTCAAGCCCCACAAACGGACTCTATGCAATGATGAGCATGGATATTTACAACGAAATAGAAGGAATAAAAGCAAACTTTATTAAATTCAGATGGATATTTGGACATTATTATACATTCTGGAAAAGATTCACACTGACAAACACCTTAAGAATGAGCAGAATTCAGGGCCTTGGAAACAATGTCAGCATTCCAACCAATGAACTAATTTTTATGGGTGGCGACGACACTTTGAGAGGTTTCTCTGAAGACAGTTTGGGGCCGGTCGATGTAGCAGGCAACCCAACCGGCGGACGCAATCGTTGGATATATAACAGCGAGCTACAGGTGCGTCTATTCAAAAACTGGCAATGGGCTCTCTTCTATGACATGGGCTCTCTCACAAATGAATTGAAAGATATCGGTCTATCTACTATCAGGCATGGTGCCGGCACAGGCGTAAGATATATAACACCCGTCGGCCCCATGCGTCTCGATTATGGATTTATTCTGGACAGAATGACCGGCGAACATGTCGGCCGGCTCCATTTCACATTCGGCTATGTATTCTGATCAAACCTCCCCCACCTTCGGCTTTGGCTCGGAAAAGCTGATACTTTTCTTTGTGCTCCCTTTGAAAAAAATGTGAGCCTTTTTTTCAAGTATAACAGCAATGATTGAACTTAGGGCTACTATCAAAAGAATTACATTTAATATTTGGATGTCTATCAGTTCCAGTTCATAAGCATACATGCCGGTTACTATGCCGAAACTCAGGCGATAGTTAAACAGGACTCCGCCATATCTGGCAAATTCTTTATCCTTATTATATAGAAAATAGAGGGCAAAATATGTTCCGAAAAACTTTCCAAAAACAGCAACCAATAAAAAAACTATAAACATAACTACTGTCAAAAACTTCATCTCTGTGACGGACACCATTGAGCCTGCATGAAAGAAAAATATTGGAGCCAGAAGGCTGAAGACTATGGTATTCAGTTTGTCGATTATCATCCTGTGCTCATATTCAATGTTCGAAAACATAACACCTATCAAAAAAGCCATCGCCGCAGAATGCAGCCCCGCGGCCTCTGCGAGAATGCCCAGAGAAAGAAGTAAAAGTAGAAAGAATTTCAACTCCATCTCAAAACGATT
>CAZTCA010000037.1:0-2634 GCA_964612405.1 uncultured Pseudomonadota bacterium | reverse complement strand
TCACCCACGGATATTGGAAATGAAAATTCAAGACATAGGAAGCCGGAAATGACTATTAAAATAGGGACTAGTATTTGCTTTAGACCGACTAGCATTACAGCTAAACTATAACAAAACCGGCATTTGGTTGGCAATCATAAGTTGGTGAAGATAAATTAAAGGCACCTCTAAAAACCTCGTAGAAAGTGAAGAATGGGGATTAGATTTTCTTCATTGCCCATTGTTTATTTTCCTATCTGCTGTTCTTTGCCTAAAACCGCAATCCTCATCGCGTTATTGTATGGAGTTGGAACGCCCAACTTCTTGCCATAATCACAAACCTTTCCATTCATGTAAACCACTTCTGTTTTTCTCCCTGCATTCATATCTTCAGCCATAGAGGTCTTGTGCGGGCCGCCGGCCTCGAGATAACGGAGCATGTCATCAACCGAATGATCAAGCTTCCAATTCATCTTCTCTGCAATAGCCATTGTCTCATTCAATAATTCAACAATTAATTGCCTTGTTTCCGGAAGTTTCATCACTTCCCCCATTGTCTGTCCTGTCAGTGTACATACAGGACACATGGCGGCATTCATTGCTGTCTTTTGAAATGCGCTCTTCTTGATATCATCAACCATCTTTGTGGTAATGCCGGCTTCATTTAGGATCTTTGAAACTTTCTCTGCGTGAGCGGAACCTTTATCAGTCAATGCGCCAATATAGCTTGGCGGAGTGAACCAGTTAACGGAATAGACGCAAGGCTTCACAACATGACCTGCATAATTAATGACAACGCGCAGTGTATCATCGCGCCCGGCTACCTCCGCCAATTTATCCTCCGGATCTATACCGTTCTGAAATGAGATGAGAACCGTCCCGGGCTTCCATGCCTTTTTAAGGTTTGAGGCCACTATATCCAATACCGTTGTTTTGACGCAGACAAAGATGAAATCGACGGGCCCCAATTTTGATATGTCTGATATTGTAGCGGCAGGTTTTGCGGTAAATTCGCCTCTGATCTTATTAACCGCAGGACCGGTAATGCTGAGCCCTTCTCTTGCGGCTTTATCTAATAGTTTTTCATCAACATCAATAACAGTCACTTCAGCGCCGGACTTGATAAGATGCGCGGCTAATATTCCACCCATTGCACCTGCACCAACAACACCTATTTTCATAACAACCTCCGTTAAATACTCATCGTCTTTTTAAATTCGGAACCGATCTTGCCTTTTTTACAATGCGCGCCCCCCATAAAACCCGCCGAATGTTTTGCCTGTATACTGAGCGCCTCTGATAATGTGGAATTACAACACGCCTGAATACAATCAAATATTGCCTGTTTCCCGGCCTCTGTAACAGGATTTCCGGAGGCAGGAATATTGCTAATCTCCTTTGGTAATTTATTTAAAGCCTTATCTTCCACTCTCCTCTTGGCCAAATTATGATTGCCGTCCGATGCTTATCACACCGACCTTTCCGTCGTAATTCATGCGGATGACGCCCTCCATGATTTTTGCGGCTCGCTCCCCGCCAAAACTCTTCACAAGTCCCTTATAATGTCTCCCGATTCCATCCGGCGCGTTAGGGAGGTCAAGTGCAATCAGCGGAACATTAAATGGCTGGAGTCTTGAACCAAGCTGCATCGACTTTCCCGCACCAACAATTCCGTTGGCGCCTGAAACAACCAATGAACCGCGGGAATTTTCTTTACCAAACGCCTGATCAACCAGATCATTCGTATTTACCGGAAGCTTTCCCCGCTCAAAAATTTCCAAAACTGTACCCAAGCCCAGCGTTTTAAGAGTCGGTTCTCTCATTGAT
Organism: uncultured Pseudomonadota bacterium; assembly: GCA_964612405.1. Lineage (GTDB taxonomy): Bacteria > UBA10199 > UBA10199 > 1-14-0-20-49-13 > CAZTCA01. Next base: position 828 of record CAZTCA010000037.1, on the reverse strand, counting down.
GTTGTCATTACTTTTCTCCTCTAAGAAACTTTTAGTATTGCTGCAATGCCCACGTCTCCGGCGGCACAACCGAATAACAAAACGTATCCTCCTCCGAGATCGACAGCCTCTTCTACTCCTTCAATTAACAACCTCGTCAATGTCGGCCCCTGTGGATGTCCCCAAACCAGCGAACACCCCGTCTTATTCATGTTATGCCAGTCATAATTAAATTCTTTTGCAAAAATTGCATCATTAACCGCAAATGGATTGTCCTTCGATAAGCCCGCCGTTCAGGAAATACACCGACCGGCGAATCGCTCGTTCGGTCAAACGTCAATACTCCAACAACATCTTTGGACCCGCTCTCCACCTCGGCCGCACCCAAGATGGTGGCTTGCAAACCGGTGGCACACGCCTGTTCAATATGATAACCGGGGATCCGATGTCCCATGCAACTGGCGATCATTGGTGAATTCCAGAACTTCCAGTGCCATGGAACGGTTGATGCGGTGATGAGATACTCCAGACGATTTTTAGGAACACCCCTAAGACCCAAAATCTTATTCATCGCCTCGCCGGCAAATTGACCGATATTGACCTCGGCCAGATATGATGTCTGCCATGCCGGGAAATAACTGCTCCCCCATGTGCCGTAAGGAATTCTGGCCTTCGGAAACATTGTCTCTCCATCTCTCACGGGGACCCTCCCTGCCTGCCGGCTTGCCCCGTTCTGTGGGGTAGATAGGCTTATTTCGATTTGCTTGATATGTCTATGTTTGCGGGACCGTATTATGTCGTAGTAATCGTTTCAATTGAAAAATACAGATCTTGATTCCAAGAGATCTT
>CAZTCA010000036.1:0-13520 GCA_964612405.1 uncultured Pseudomonadota bacterium | reverse complement strand
CACTTTAGGTTATTTTGCAGACACTGTCAAATTATGAAACGTCTCCTGTCATTAATATTTCTCCTCGTCACTTTGCACGAAGCGGGTGCCGCCCCACTTGACGGCAGAGTCAAATCGATCATCGGCCACTCGAAACTGAAACATGCGGATGCAAGCATATATGCAATCAAGGTGTCGGACGGCTCTCCCCTCATTGATATAAACAAGGAGAATCCGCTCAATCCGGCTTCCTGCACAAAGATTGTGACAGCGGCAGTCGCCCTGAAAACACTTGGACCTGATTATCGATTTGTAACCGAATATTTTACCGATGCAAAGCCGAACAGAGGTGTGGTCGGAAATTTATGGATCAAGGGATATGGGGATCCGTCATACGTCATAGAATATCTTGAAGCAACGGCGGATGACATTGTGAAGAAGGGTCTGACGCTGGTCGATGGGAATATAATTTTCGACGATAGCTATTTGGACAACTCAACATTCCCCGGAATACAACAGAGCAGTACCCGCTCTTACAACGCAAGACCAAGCGCCGTTGCCCTCAATCACAGTGCAATCACCGTGAAGGTCTTTCCGAACACAAAACCGGAGATGGCGGCAGTTGTGGAAGTCGATGCCCCGGGGATCAAGGTTGTCAATCAGGCAAAGACCGGAACCCGCTATTCAAAAAAGACAATTCACGTCACAAGGACATATACAAAAGAGGGAGAGGTTGTAAAGGTGCGCGGCACGGTTCCCATAGGCTCATCAAAACACAGACAATTCTTCAACGTCACCAACCCGCCTCTGCATTTTGCAAATGCACTGAGGGGCCTTCTTCAAGAGAGAGGTGTTGCAACGACCGGAACCGCCAAGCGTGGAAAAATTCCTGAAAATGGATATCTATTATATAAATGGAAATCTCCTCCGCTTTCGGAAATTCTCAGAAATATGAATATCTTTTCTAACAATTTTATGGCCGAGCAGATCGTGAAGGATGTTGGCGCCGCAATTGAAGGCGCGCCCGGGACGACTGGCAAAGGAGTCCCTGCTCTGCGCAACTATCTCAAGACAATCGGGGCAAAGGAATATTCAATTGAAAACGGAAGCGGACTCTCAACCCAGAATAGGATATCCGCATCTGATCTGATAAAGGTTCTAAAAGATGTCCACGGCAACAAGAGCATTAGGGGCCCGTTCATCAACTCGCTCTCTATCTTTGGAGTTGACGGAACAACTGAGCGCTGGAAATCAAAATTATTACACAACAAGGCAAGGGTAAAAACGGGATCGCTCACTCGCGTGAGTTCGCTGGCGGGTTTCATGCCCTATGGAGATGATATGGCGGCCTTTGTGGTGATATTTAACGGCAAGGGGGTTGACCTCTGGACGGGACGTGATATTGAAATCAAGATACTGGAAGCACTTGCCTCCACGAATTAAAAATGAAAAAGACCTTTGGTATATATTTGATAATGGCGGGAATCCTGATGGGATTCTTTCTGCTCTTCAAGGTCGTATTGCCGTCAAAGATCGCAGTCTCGGGAAATAAAATAATATATAAACCTTCCGCTCCTATGAGCCCGGCGGTCAGATTAATCGATACCGGCGGACCATCTGAAACAATAGCATCATTCAGGGCGCTGGATACAGACATTAAACCCTTGAAGAGATATGAGCCATCCGCTCCTTTTCTGATTCCGCAAGAGCTGAAGAGAGATGTCGAGTTCTGGAAGATGGTCTATTCAAAATATACAACCGATCAGGCGATATTTCATAATCCTTACGACTTGGGAATCGTCTATGGCGCTATCAACATCCCCCACTGCGGAGATACACCAAGCAAAGAGTGTCTGAAATTGCGCGAAGATGTGATGCAGGCGGAAAAAGACAGATTGATGATAAAGCATCATCCGGATCTCATCGGCAAAGTAGATTCATTAAAATTTATCAGGGCACAGATTGGTCAAAGAGATAAATTCATTGAAGGGATCGCACGCGCTAAGCCAATCATCAAGGACATTGAGAAAATATTCACGCAGAATAAAATACCCAAGCAGGTGACGCGCCTCGCAATGGTCGAGTCGATGTTTGACGCCAACGCAAAGTCCGGGTCCGGAGCTCTGGGCATATGGCAGTTGATGAAGGGGAGCGCAAAGCACCTTGGGTTGAGGATAAACAGAAACGTCGACGAGAGAAAAGATCCGATCAAGTCCACGGTTGCGGCGGTGAAACACCTGCGCCGCGATTTTGACAGGCTCGGTTCATGGCCGTTGGCTATCAATGCATATAACACAGGCCCAAGAAGGATTGCCGAGGCGACAGAAGAGCTTAAAACAAAGAACATTGCAAAAATCATCAAAAAGTACGAACATCCTTCATACGGTTTCGCCTCCAGAAATTTCTATCCGGAGTTTCTGGCGGCCCTTGAAGTTTATGAAGACAGAAAATTGTATTTTGGAAACGACATTGAATAGGAGCCCCACATGAAAAAAATATTACTGCTTATAACCTGCGGCTTACTTCTCGCGGCTGTTGCCTGCGGCGGTAGACTGCCAAAGGCAAATGTCTCTGAAGGTCTGGTGAAACAGCACTTCAAACATTACGGGAAAAAGTTCAAAGAGAGTGATTTTGGAACGCACAAGATCGAGTCGATTTCTATCATTGATACAAAAGAACTGCACAAAAATATGGTTGCTGTCATGTCAGACGTGAAGCTCGTTCACGGGCCCGCGTATCGCGTGAGAGTTGTCATGGGGAAAAAGACACTTGGGTGGAAGATCCTCTCGTGGGAGAAATTATAGATGGAATTTGTTATCCCCTTCCTGTGTCTCGCAGGATTTCTTGGGGGGTTCATTGACTCAATCGCCGGCGGAGGCGGACTCATCACCCTTCCCGCACTTGTTGCCGCAGGCGTTCCGCCGCACGTTGCGCTCGGAGTGAATAAATTTCAGGGCACTTTTGGAACATCCATGGCGGTGGCAAATTTTGCCAGAAAATCAAAAATAATCTGGAAGATTGCGGCACTTGGAATTCCCTTTGCACTCATCGGCGCCGCCATTGGGGCCGAATTGATATTATCCATCCCTGAATCTGTCGTCGCAAAGGTCATTGTTGCTTTACTTCCACCAATCGCGGCATTTATTTTTCTTTCAAAGACTCTGAAGTTTAAGCGAAGAGAGAAGGCATCATTTGCAAGCCTCTGGATTGCAACGCCGCTCGTCTGTTTTTTTGTAGGGATGTATGACGGATTCCTCGGCCCCGGAACGGGGACGTTTCTGATTCTAGCTCTGGTATTCTTCTCCAGGCTCCCTTTTATCAACGCATCGGCAACGGCAAAGACCTTCAATCTTGCATCTAATGTCGGCGGACTTGTAACATTCATCATCGGCGGGCATATTTTTTACCACTTAGCCCTTCCAATGGCGGCCGGTAATATTTTGGGGAACGTAATCGGAAGTCACTATGCAATCAAGCACGGCGACGGATTTGTGAAAAAACTTCTCCTTGTCTCCATCTCAATCCTATTTGTTTATCTGATATGGAAATATTTTTAGATCTATTTTTATAAACCCGACGAAACCACGATGATGGTTCAATGATGAAATGATCTATTTCATCAAACCCCAAAGCATCTTGCTAATCTCGCATAGATACGATTTAAACGATTGTTGATTATGTGTCAGACCAAATGCCTGCATAAGATCAATGCAGGCAGATACCTCAGCAAGAGAAGCTCGAGAGATACCATAATCGCGGTATATCACCTTTTATCGTGTATCTTCGCTTTTTTTCGCCTCTTATCGCGTTACATTGCAGTTTATCATGGTATCGCAGTAACATAGATAATAGAGAACTGAGAACAGTAAACGGTGGATAGAACAAAGAGAGTAGATTATCCATCCGAGGGGCTATCTATGGGCTCTATCTCTGAGGTGTCTGCCGGCTTAGACCTTGTTAAGACATTTGGTATAATGAAAACAAGCGAAACAGATCTTCTAAAATCTGTTCTCAAGTTGGCTTATGTTAAGATTAATGCCTTGCCGTAGGTTATAGATCTCTTCTCTCTGTTTTCTCTATCAGTTTTCGTGATCGGGGATCTTTAGTTCTGAATCTTATTTGTGAAAGGAAATACTTTTAGGGTTTCACCGTCCGTAGAAAAGCTGACTGCACCGTTTTGGTCCGTTCTGTAAAGGGTCGCGCCTATTGCCTGATAATTTTCCAGCGTTTTCTTGTGAGGAAATCCATAGCTGTTATTTTCACCCATTTGCGCAACTGCATATTGCGGTCGGACCGCGCTCAAAAACGGCAATGTGCTGGAGGTCTTGGAGGCATGGTGGGGAACTTGTAAAACAGTTGCTAGTTGCCGGTTGCTAGTTGCTATCAAAAACATTTCGGCTTCGCGTTCGATGTCGCCGGTGAGCAGGAATGAAATGTCGTTATATGTGATCTTTGTTACAATAGAAGTATTATTTGTATTCCATTTTTTTGGAACAATTTCCGGCGGGGATAGAAAATCAATCGCCACTCCATCCTCCAATCGCTTGTCCCCCTCCTTTAATATCTCCACGGGAATTTTTAGATTATTGATTTTCCCAATAAACCGGTTCCAATATTCACCCTCATCCGTGACAATTCCGTTCCAATAGAACGCCGCCGGTCTGAAGGCCTCGGCCAGAAAAGAGAGCCCTCCGAAATGATCAGGATGAGGATGGGTTGCAACAAGCCAGTCAACGCGATTTATCCCCTCATGCCAAAGATAAGGTGCAACAACCATCTTGCCTATATCAAATGTTTCGCTCTTTGAGCCGCCGGCATCAACTACCATCACTTTGTCGTCCGGAAATCTGACAACCACAGAAGCTCCCTGCCCCACATCGAGAAATATAACCTCTAATTTCTCTTGTCTGAACCAGCCGTGTTGAACGGCGAGGCTTCCGATCATTAAAAACACAAATAGACCAATTACATATCGGGCAAACCGGAGATGCTTTCTATAAATTAAAAATATCAGGGCGTGATAGAACATGATCACCGCCATCTTGGGCGGCGTAAAAGAGATTAAGATATTTGATGAAATTTGTGCGGCCAATTCCACAAACTTCATGAGTGGCCAGATGAGATAACCGAGTAACAACACAAACGGATGCGCTAACGTGCCTGATATCGATCCAAGTAATGCAATAATCAAACTCACCGGTGTCACAACAAAACCGACCCACGGAACGGCAAGCATGTTAACAAATATTCCGGCGACGGATGAATAGTGAAAATAAAATGCAACGAGTGGCGTGATAGCAATCGTCGCAGACAGAGAGATGAGAAAAATCTGGATGATATAATTCTTCCATTTTATCAATTCCGACAATGCCGGATATATCATTGCAATACCCATGACGGCCACAAATGACAGCTGGAACGAGACATCAAAAACGGCCAGCGGCGACATGGCAACTATAATCAGCGCGGCCAGCGAAAGTGTTGTGAAAAGATCCTGTCTTTTGTCGAGCAAGATCCCCGCAAGATAAACAGTGATCATGATCGAAGCGCGCACGGTTGAAGTTGCCGCTCCGGTCAAATAGGCATACAGCCAAACTCCGACTATTGTGCAGACGGCGGCATATTTTAAGATATTTGTCTTGCGGGCAAGTCCGGGGATCCTCACAAAAAATAATTTGAAAATGAAAAAAAGAACAATCGCCGCAAAACCGACATGAAGGCCGGAGATCACAAGAAGATGCGAAACTCCGCTCTTTCTGAAATTATCTCCAATCTCCTCGCTAACGCCGCCACGCTCTCCGATCACCAGAGCACGGGCAATTCCTCTCACCTCTTTGTCTTTGATCCCAACAAGAGATGAATCAATTTTGGTTCTGACGCCTTCAACCCAACGTCTGACTGGATTGCCACGCGAATCACCAATTTTTGTAACCCATCTTGTGTCATTGACATATCCCAACACATCAATATCGTGTGTACGGCAATATCTTTTATATTTGAAGCTGCCGGGATTTTTGAAATCGACCGGTTCGCGGAGTTTTGAACGGAAGCGGATTGTATCACCATATCTAGTACGCTGGTACGCTGGTACGCTGGTACGCTGGTTAACTACCGTCAACTGAACGTTCCCTGTAAACGGTCGAAGAACTTCTCCATCCTTACATCCATCCAGCTTTATAAATAGTTTTACTGCCCCCGTCTCATTCTCTTTTGGTGAATCGGCAATCCAGCCCTGACAGATCAGAGGCTCGTGCACTTCTCCGCTTCTTATATGACTGACGATATGATCTTGATTGTATGAAGGGTGATAAAAACGGCTAAACAGCACTATTTCTGTTAGGAGCAGGCAGGCGAGGAACATTAACGGCCGTTTCATTAAGCGCACTATCCACCTCGGCATAGAGCGTCTTCACAACACGATGCACGCTCTCATAGCGTGGGCTATCGTTTTTGCTGGCTAAAAGCAAGGCTAGTTTGGCCTTCAGGCCTTCTAAATATATAAATGCCCGCTCGGTTGGGCGAACGCGGAACATTGCAACTATTGCCCTGATGTTAATGTTATTGAGATGATAGGTTCCGTTGCTGTATGAGAGCCTGACTCCGCCCATACACTCGTCATAAATCCTCTTCATGTTACCAAGAATCTTTCCTTGAACCCCTTCAGCTCTGGCCATGAAGTCTGAATAATCGCCGGTCCCCTTTGATCTTACCATATCTTTATATTCACTGATTGCTTCTGAGACCGCTGTTTGAAAACCGACTTCATTTCTCGATTTATCTAAAACATCCTCGACGTCCTCGCCATTCAACAGGATCCTACCTTCTTTGAATGACCACTCCTCCTGGGCATCTCTTTTGAATGATAGTTGATGATCTAACGGAAGGTCTGAAACTCTTTCATTTGATTGGCCGGTACGCCCCAACACAAGATCCCTAAATCGCTCTATTAATCTATTGATCCTGCTCATCTTCTCTCCAATCCGCCCCCAGATGAGGATAGAAGCACGCCTCCATTACTTGTTATCGGCCAGCAAGTGACCCAAAGTTGCTACGTAGTCGTTAAATAGAAGCCTGCCCTGTTCATCTTCCTGCAGAACAGCCTGCAGATCCTTAAGTGCCTTAATTTGTTCGTGTTTTAGCTCAACATTGCGAATGTTGTGTCCGCGGAAGAAGATCTCGCCCTTGCTCTTATCAAAGTGGATCGAGGCCACCTCTTTCCCAAGAATAAAGGTGTATGTGACCTTTTCCCTGTAGACGGCCAGCATGCTGTCTGCGGCCTTTCCGATCGGAGTCCTCACAGGATGCGCAACTCCACCGGTCTTCTTGATCTTCTCTAAAGGAGACAAAACCTTCTCACCAGCCTCTGCCATCCTCTCCGCCGCCTCCATATTTGATCGTTTGATGTCTTTCATATTCAGTTCCCCCGTTTCAAACCCTCGGCCATTAAAATTGCATAAGATATGCCAAAGCAGTGACTTATTAAATCACCTAACTATTCGTATTTATTGGTTATTATTAGTGTCGGCTAATTATATTGATTATCAATGTGGGAATAAGACGGCAAACTGGCGGACTTATGTCAATATATTGACACAAAAAATTGACAACTTTTTTGGTGGACCGACGATATCACTACTGTTAAGGAGAAAATATGGGACATGACATACCCAAAATTTGCGTTGATGTAGTCAGAACCGGTGGAGATCCTTATCTGATACCTGAATGCAGACAAGCGCTTGTCACAGTTGCAAAGGCCGAACACGAAAAATATTGGCAGGGAGTGAGAGACCAATTTGATGACGGACCCAAATTATTTGCTGACAATTATACGGGAAATTTGAAACCCATCGTCGTTAAGATCTATGAAAGAGTAAACGGTGAAAGGATGTATGTCATCCCTGCTGAAAAATCGGCAAGTGGTCTTCCAATTATTTTGGGAGTTGGATCAATGGAAATGGTCATTGAAAGAACTCTATTAAGAACTCCCTCAATTGCGATTTCAGCGGGTGGTCTTATTGCCTTTGCATTAGAAACTCTTGGAATGGCTTTTGGCATCGGACTGGCAACAAGCGCAAGACCAGAGGCACAACAGCAAAACTTTCAATTAATTCGTGAGGCAGAGCCAAGAGAAGTTAGAATGACCGTTTTTTATGCAAAAAGTGCTGATAGCGAGCTCCCTCCCATGCTAGGAGCAAACCCTTTAAAGGAAAAAGTCGTAAGAAGACTTAGAACAGCTGATATCGGCGAAGCGCTTCGCAGAAAACATGATCAAGCTCCAAAAGGTCCAAGAGGACCACAAGATCGATCTAATAGACATAAATTAGCTGAGGGACTTTTTGCAAATGAAAGCGAATTTCGAGGGCAAATTCAAGATCCAGCTCAAAGATCCTTTGGTTTCGTTATCACCAGAAACGGAAGGGGAGATTATAACATTCATATAACACCTGGTCACACCTCCGAAGAAAGAGTTACAAGAGACTTGCAAGGATGTGAAATTATTTCCACAGGACGTGTCAGCTTTCGTAATGGACGACCTAAAATTTCTGTAAAAGCAAGGGGAACCAAAGAATCAATTCCTGGCAAACCTGGCACACAGTGGGCAAATTTTCTTGAAACACGAGCTCTCTTTGGTCGATTAATGCCTCGGGGAGTTAGTTTTGATATTGGGCGAGCTCCACCTCCACCTCCGGAACTTCGTAATCTGCGTTAATTCGTCTGATTCCAAGACGAGTTAAGGAAAAATCATACTTTGTCGGGTCTTTTGGATGAAGTTTTGCAAAACCTTCTGTGATCTCCAGCGCGGTTTTCAGGCTTCCCTGTTTTCTCTTTGTGAATCCTATTGTTCTGCCCATCCGGTGCATGTGCACATCAAGAGGAATAACCAATTTTGAAATCGGAATATCCCAACCACCGGGGTCAACCGCATCAGACCTGGCCATCCAGCGCAGGAAAAGATTCAGGCGCTTGCATGCGCTCCCTTTTTCAGGTGAAGGCAGTAAGTAGGTATTTTGACCGGCAGTTAATTCATTAACAAAGCCGGTGAGCGCGGGAATTATATTTACGTGATTCTTTTTCAGATGAGATTTGAAACACCTCTTTAACGATCCATGTTTTTTCAAAACTCGCTTAATGCTTCCGAGCAACTTCGCTATATCACTGCCTGTAGTAAAACGATGCTTGAAACCTTTAAAATCCTCCCCAAATTCGCTTTCAGAAGTTTTAATTATATAATCATGAGGAGATTTACCCATTACAGATAAAGCTTTAGAAACACTCTTTAATATCTGTTTTACATTTCCATAGGCTAAAGAAGACGCAATCAATCCAACAACCTCCTGGTCGCATTTATCCTTATAATTATAAAGAAATTCCAACGGATCCGGATGGACATATTCCCGGCGGTTATATTTTTTATATAAAGATTCTAATTTCTGCTTGGTGATCTTCATAGATCCTTCACTGCAGAGATGAGGTCCAGAAGTGCTTTTTTCCCGTCGCCGAAGAACATGAGTGTATTGTCAGCGGCAAAGAGCGGATTTGGTATTCCGGCAAATCCCGGAGAGAGACTCCTCTTTATCACAATCACGGTCTTGGCTTTATCCACATCCAGAATCGGCATTCCGGCAATCGGGCTCTTGGGATCTGTTCTCGCGGTCGGATTCACAACATCATTCGCACCGATAACTATCACAACATCTGTATCAGGAAATGTCGGATTGATCACATCCATCTCTTTTAGTTTTTCGTAAGGAATATCTGCCTCTGCAAGGAGAACATTCATATGCCCCGGCATCCTTCCGGCAACCGGATGAATTGCAAACTCAACTTCGACTTCACGTTTTTCCAAAAGATTTGCCAGGTCCCTCACGGCGTGCTGGGCCTGTGAAACCGCCAGTCCATAGCCCGGAACAAAAACCACGCGCCTTGCACCTTCCAACAACATTGCAACCTCTTCAGCAGAGGTTGATTTCACTCTCCCTGCATAAATATCATCTCCCTTTGGGCATTCTGTCACGACCGCGCCCACACCGCCAAACAGAACATTTGTGAGCGAACGATTCATCGCCTTGCACATAATCTTTGTGAGAATTATACCCGACGCTCCAACAAGCGAGCCGGCGATTATCAATACATTATTGCCAAGCACAAAACCTGTTGCCGCCGCGGCAAGGCCTGAATATGAATTCAACAATGCGATAACAACGGGCATGTCGGCCCCTCCGATGGGAATAACGAGAAAGACACCCAAGACAGATGCAAACATAACAACAACCCAATATGCATCAACAAGTGCCGGGTTGATTACAATCCAAACGCCGAACACGAGAGAGACTGTGATTAACAGAATATTAACAATATGCTGTCCGGCAAAGAGGACCGGTTTCTCCGTAATAAGCCCCTGCAGTTTGGCAAACGCAACTAAGCTTCCGAAGAACGTCACGGCCCCGATAATTCCAGATAGCACAGTAAAAATGCTGAAGTCATATCCGGAGACCCTGCCGTGAGCCTCAATAAACGCCGTGCCCGCAACCAAAACGGAGGCGCCTCCTCCAAAACCGTTGAATAGCGCGACCATCTGCGGCATTCCGGTCATCTTCACCTTTATTGCAAAGAGGGCCCCAATCGCCGCGCCGACAACGATCCCCGCGAGGATTATTTCAAAGCTGACAATATTTTTATCGAAGAGTGTCGCGACAATAGCAATTAACATTGCGAGTGCACCAAACAGGTTGCCCCTGACGGCCGTGCGCGGATGTGTAAGCCCGATTATACAGAAAATAAAGAGAACCGACGCCACAAGATATGAAAAATTAATGAATGATGAACCCATATCCCTCTAGTCCTTCTTCTTAAACATCTTTAACATTCTGTTCGTTACCATAAAACCGCCGACAACATTTATCGTTGCAAGCACCACCGCAATAAACGCAAGTGTAGTTGTTAACGTGGAAAATTTTGTTCCGGCGGAGATTAGCGCACCGATCAAGGTTATTCCGGAGATTGCGTTCGAGCCCGACATAAGCGGCGTGTGTAGTGTCGGCGGGACCTTTGTGATGACCTCAAAGCCCACGAAGATCGCGAGGACAAAAATTGTTAGGTACATGATGAATAGTTCCATGTTTAGTACTCTAGTACTCTGGTACGCTAGTACTCTAGTTAACTACTTAAAAATTCTTTAACTTTATCGTTAACAACTTCGCCATCCTTGGTAACGAGCGTTTCGCGAATCACCTCGTCGCTCAAATCGATATTCAGCACACCATCTTTGATCATAGAAAGTAGAAATGTCGTTATATTTTTCGCATACATTTGGCTCGCGTGATACGGTGCCGAGGTTGCAAGATTCGACGGCCCGAGAATTGTAACATTCTCTGTCCTCGTCACCTCGTCAAGTCTGGTCAGTTCACAGTTGCCGCCGCGCTCAGCCGCAAGATCAACGATCACGGATCCGAGCGCCATTTTGGCAACCATATCCTTCGTAATCAGGATCGGCGCCTTTTTTCCGGGAACCGCCGCAGTGGCAATGACAACATCACTTTCTGCAACCACCTTCTCCATCATCTCGCGCTGTCTCTTATAAAAATCTTCACCCATCTCTTTTGCGTAACCACTTTTATCTTCCGACTCTTTGGAATCAACAGCCAGTTCCACAAATTTTGCCCCAAGACTCTGCACCTGTTCTTTCACCGCAGGCCTCAGATCATATGCATGCACCACCGCACCAAGCCTCTTTGCGGTTGCAATTGCCTGAAGCCCGGCAACGCCGGCGCCGATAACAAAAACCTTTGCGGGCGCAACCGTCCCGGCGGCAGTCATCAACATCGGGAACATCTTCGGCAGATAGCCGGCCGCAAGAAGCACGGCCTTATAGCCGGCAACTGTGGCCATAGATGATAACGCATCCATACTCTGTGCGCGGGAAATCCTGGGAATCAGTTCCATTGCAAATGAAGTGACGTTGCGTATCGCCAACCTCTTCACATTCTCAGGAGGACCAAACGGATCCATGAAACCAATTATCACCTGACCCCTCTCCATCAAGGGGCCGTCAACCTCATCATTTTTTGGATTTGCACCTGCGAATCTCACAGAAAGAATAATTTGCGATCTTTCAAAAATCTTTTCCCTGTTGTCTGATATCTCCGCACTCTTCTCCTGATATTGAGAGTCTGTAAATCCGGCGGAAACGCCGGCAGAGGATTCAATCAGGACATCAAGGCCGGCTTTTTTGAGAATAGGGACAACGGCAGGAATGACCGCAACACGCGTCTCCCCCGGAAACGTCTCTTTTGGAATTCCGACAATCAATTGTTTCATCACCCATCAACCCTCAAGCTGGAGGTCCGGATTATTTGCATACCAGTCGCGATCGCGCAGATATGCTTCAAATTCGGCCTTTAAAATCTGCTCGTGGCCAACTTCGTTGTCGGCCAGATAATGCAATATCCTCTGGCCGCTATAATCCGTCGACTTTTCTGCGGCCGTGCGATAAAATTTCTGCGCATCCTGCTCTCTCTTGATAGCAATGTTCAACATCTTCTCAATATCATCGGATGTTTCAGATGCTTTCCCCTCCGCTGTCTCCGGCTTTCCGGGGATCTTCGGAGGCGCAAACTCATCACCTGTCATCTCTTTGTATAATTTTACCAAAATTTCACGATGACGCGCCTCTTCACGAGCAAGTTGTTCATATCGTGTGCTGATCAAAGGATTATTGACCTTCTTGGAGATGTCTCCATAGAATTTGGACGCATCCTCTTCGCTTCTGATTCCAAATCCAATTACCTCTACTGCAGTTAAATCTTTTTCCATTATTTTCCTCCTTCAACGTAAAAAACTTTTTTAATAACCTTCCTTATATATTTCAAAATACGCCTGTGGATGTGCGCACGCAGGACATTGATCCGGAGCCATATTCCCCTCGTGGAGATATCCACAATTTCTGCAACGCCACACCACCGGTTTTTCACTAGAAAATACTGTATTTGCATCCACCCTCTTCTTCAGGGCCAGATAGCGGTTCTCGTGATATTTTTCCGCAACTGCGATCGATTCGAAAACCTTTGCGATATCTTCAAAACACTCTTCGCGAGCCGTCTTTGCAAAATAGGGATACATGGTCTGCCATTCATAATTTTCACCCGCCGCCGCGTGTTTGAGATTAACGGATGTGGAATCTATTGTTCCTGCCGGAAAGGTTCCGCTGATCTCAAACTCGCCGCCCTCCAAAAATTTGTAAAGCCTCTTTGCATGCTCCTTCTCCTGATTAGCAGTCTCTTCAAAGATACACGAAATCTGCATAAACCCTTCATTTTTGGCCTTGCTGGCGTAATACGTATAGCGGTTTCTCGCTTGAGATTCACCGGCAAATGCGGTCAGTAAATTTTTTTCTGTCTTTGTCCCTTTTAAGCTCATTTTCTCCTCCTTTTGTAATTAAGAATAATTCCTATTTAATAATTAAACCATTAAAAGTCAAGTCTAACCGATTAAAATAGATCAGATTTTATACCAATAATATCAACTAGTTATGTGTCCATACC
>CAZTCA010000035.1:0-13883 GCA_964612405.1 uncultured Pseudomonadota bacterium | reverse complement strand
GTATGCCACTCTGCGAAAATTGCCAGAAATATTAACTGAAGGATATTATTAGACATTTGGTCAATCTAAGGCCTCTACTTTTCTCAATCCGACAAAGAATTTGGATTAGTGTCAAAAGATCTATACTCCTTGATAGATAACCTTTCCCCGCTTGATGACTTTTTTGACAAATGATTTATCTGATTTATAGAGTGGATCAAATTCGCTCACAGCGTTTAATATAACTAGATCTGCAACCTTTCCTATCGCGATTGAACCATGTGTCACATCCATATCAAGCGCCCTTGCCGCATTGATTGTGATTCCTTTATAAGCATCTTCTGAAGATATGCCCATCTGCTTTATCGCCGTATTTGCCGCCATCCATATATTCGTCACTGGCGATGAGCCGGGATTATAATCGGTAGAGATTGCAAGATTTACTCCCGCCTTTATTAAATCTTTTGCCGGTGCATATTTTCCTCCTATATATAATGTAGAGGTTGGAATCAAAACGCCTGTAACACCGGCACTTGCCATTGTAACCATATCCTTCTTTGAAATGTTATCTAAATGATCGGCACTAATAGCGCCAAGTTCTGCTGCCAAGCCCGCCCCGCCATCTGCAGTAATCTGATCAACGTGAAGTTTCGGTTTTAGCCCATGATTTAGCCCCGCCTTCAAAATCTTTCTCGCCTCATCTTTTGTGAATGCAATGTTTTCAACAAAGACATCGCAGAACTTCGCAAGATTCTCTTTTGCAACTGCGGGGATCATTTTATTGATAACAAGATCAATGTATTTTCTTCTGTCAACGGGGACAGGTCCCTTTGGGCTCTGCCCCCTGCTTAGTTCTGATGGAAAGGCATGAGCACCCAAAAATGTCGGAATAAATTCGATTGGCAGTTCTTCATTCAACCTTTTCACAACCCGAAGCATTTTCAGCTCCGTTTCAAAATCCAAACCATAACCGCTCTTCACCTCAATAGTCGCAACTCCGAATGATAAAAACTCTTCGGCTCTCTTTTTTGCAGATTCAAAGAGCTCGTCTTCACTCGCCACACGCGTTGCCCTGACCGTTGACATTATTCCGCCACCGGCTCTGGCAATCTCTTCATAACTCGCACCCTTGGCACGTGCCGCAAACTCTTCGGACCTGTCTCCCGCGTGAACTAAATGTGTGTGGCAGTCGATGAGACCTGGGATAACGACGCCGCCCTTGGCATCAATTATTTGAATGTCATTGCGAGGCCGTTCGGCCGAAACAATCTCGTGATTACACTTGTTTCCTCTGGATTGCTTCGCTTCGCTCGCAATGACAGCGCTAATCTTGCCATTATCAATCTCGACGAAAGCATTTTCAATAATACCTAAAGGGCCGTGGTCTTTAAGAGGCTCCATTGTTAATAATTTTGAGATGTTTGTAATAATCATCTAGTCACTCCGGGAATCTTGACACCCTTCTCTTTTGCAACTTTCACTGCATCTTTATAACCAGCATCGACGTGACGAAGAATTCCCATTCCTGGATCTGAACGAAGAACTCTTTCTAATCTTGCCGCAGCTGCATCAGTTCCATCGGCAACGATAACTTGTCCCGCGTGGAGAGAATAGCCAATCCCAACTCCGCCACCGTGATGATAACTGACCCAGCTTGCTCCATTCACTGCATTAACAAGCGCATTTAAAATTGGCCAATCTGCAACTGCATCACTTCCATCTTTCATTGCTTCTGTTTCACGATATGGAGACGCGACAGATCCGCAATCCAGATGATCGCGGCCGATCACAATCGGCGCGCTGACTTTACCACTCTTCACTAAATCATTAAACGCAAGACCTGCTTTTTCGCGTTCTCCATATCCGAGCCAGCAGATACGCGCGGGCAGACCCTGAAACGCAATCTTCTCTTCGGCCATCTTTATCCAACGTGCAAGTGCCTTATTCTCCGGAAAGAGTTTTAGAATTGCCTTGTCTGTTTCCAATATATCCTTCGGATCTCCGGAAAGCGCCACCCAGCGAAATGGTCCTTTACCCTCGCAAAAAAGTGGTCTCACATACGCAGGAACAAATCCCGGAAATGCGAACGCGTTTTTCACACCCGCCTTTTCAGCCTGTGCGCGGATATTATTTCCATAATCAAAGACTGGAATGCCGGCTTTCTGCAACGCAAGCATCGCTTCAACATGCTCGCCAATTGCGCGAAGCGACTCGGCCTGATATTTTTTGGGATCTTTTTTCCGAAGCTCCAGCGCTTCGGCAAACGTCATCTTGTTTGGGACATAACCATTTAAAATATCATGAGCTGATGTCTGATCGGTAACAAGGTCCGGCTTTACTCCACGCCTTACAAGTTCAGAATAGATATCCGCCGCATTTGCAACAAGCCCGATCGAAATAGCTTTTTTATTTTTCTTTGCGTCATCGACCATTCTCAAAGCTTCATCCAGATCTTTTGCAACGACATCCAGATATTTTGTCTTGAGTCTTTTCTCTACGCGCGCCGGATCGACTTCGATTCCTAAAAATACTGCACCGGCCATTGTCGCAGCCAAAGGCTGTGCTCCACCCATTCCGCCAAGGCCTGCTGATAAAATTAAACGACCGGCCAACGGGTTGGCCTCCTGCACGTCATCCCCGCGAACGCGGGGGTCTCGTGTATTCACTAGATTCCTGCTTTCGCAGGAATGACAGCCCCCATAATGTTGGCGACCGGCCTCTACAAATGTCTCATACGTCCCCTGCAGAATTCCCTGCGTCCCGATATAAATCCATGAACCGGCAGTCATCTGACCATACATCATGAGACCTTTTCTCTCTAACTCATGAAAATGTTCCCACGTTGCCCAATTTCCGACAAGATTTGAATTTGCAATCAAGACACGCGGGGCGTCAGGGTGTGTATCCAGAATTCCGACGGGCTTGCCGGATTGGATCATCAGCGTCTCGTCATCGCGAAGTTCTTTGAGAGATTTTATTATATTATGATACGCTTCCCAATTCCGTGCCGCTTTTCCTCTCCCACCATAAACCACAAGGTCTTCCGGTTTCTCGGCAACATCGGGATCAAGATTATTCATCAACATCCGCATTGCCGCTTCCTGAATCCAGCCTTTGCAGACAAGTTTATTTCCGCGTGGCGCCCTGATTGTCTCCGTCATAATCATCTCCTTTGGGAGTTTTATCTCTATCAGACATTTAAAATTTATCAACTGACGAAAATTGTTCAATTTTTGGCCGGGTCCAATTTTAAATATATAACAATATCGGATAGTTATCTTATGGCATGGTTCGTGCTTCTCAAATTAGTCCGTCAAGGCGGTTTCACTTGGGAGGCCGCCTAAAAATGAAAGGAGTAAAAGATGAAAAAAACGTTACAGCTGGTACTTGTTGTGGGGCTTCTCGTTGGCCTCGCTCAAGTCTGCCACGCAGGGTTTTTTGGCTTTGACGTGAAGAGCAATGTCAATGCGAACAGTAATAACAAGTATGACCACTCAACAAGGGTGGATGACAGCACAATTGTCAGCACGACAAACAATAATCAGGATTATAACAGCCACAACAGGACATACACGAATCAGGATTATAACAGCCACAACACAAGCAATGTCGACAGTCACGCAATTGCAGACAGCTACAACACAACCTCCAACACAACTTCAACGTATAGCGGCAATACATATGATAGCAGTGCCGGCAAGAGAGTTGCATCGCATGACATAGTCGGCGATTTCAGAAACAGCATCGGCGGAGATTTTAATCAGAACGTCGGAGCAGACTTCAGCGGCGGATTCAGCGGAAGTGCCAGCACGTTTGATGCATCGACCGTGAACACGCAGACATTTGGTGATGTCAATATTATGAACTCCGGTGAATAACCATGAAGACGATAACAGCTCTGATTATCGCGTTATTACTTTTGCCTGCGACATCTCGTGCAATCTGCCTCAAGGATTGCACGAGCACGGCTCAGAGGACTGAGTCAGACAGATTTGATTCGGGAGATTACCGTGAAAAGAGTCACAACACAGGAAATGTGAGAAACTCCGTCATGGGTGATATGAATGTGAACGTCGGTCACAAGAGGCTGAATCTGAATATCGGTTCGGGCTCAAACAATACAGTTGATGCATCAATTAATTCCACAATCATCCTGGGAGATATGAAAAAATGAAAACAGCGATGCTAATCATGGCCGCCCTGCTCGTTTCATCTTCTGTTTTTGCCGAAATGCCGAACGAGGAGGAGATGTTTCTCCTGAACGGCATTCGGAACATGCGTGAAAAACAGCAGGCGGAAGAACATGTGGTGCGCATCAGGCAATATCAGGCCACTGCACCCAAAAAAGAATGCACACTCGTTCAGCAGATTCGACAGAGAATGAAAGATATTGAGGCCGGTGAAGATGAAGAGACAACGCAAAATGTGAACATCACTGCCGGACACGGATCAATGAATGTCACCGATAATCACGGAGAGATTAATTCAGATATAAACGTACAGATAATTCAAAACGGAGAGACGCAAGAATGTTTGTAAAAGTTGACAGTCATTGCGAGTTTGCCCCGCTTTGCGGGGCGAGCGAAGCAATCTCACAAACTAGATGCGTGAGGTCCTTCGCTCCGCTCAGGATGACACCTTCGGTGTCAGATCGCCGCGCCAAGCATAGTGATAAACTTTCTTCTTGGCTCGCGATGACGATGCTAGTTTCTCTCCTTCTCATTTCCTCCGCATCTTGGGCCGCCTCCCCCCTCACAAGTCTTACCAAAGACAGGCCCAAGATGCGGGTTGCAGTTGCACAATTCGGCACAACAGATAGATTTGCATCAGTCTACGGCGGATGGAACATCGGCGGCGGGCTCTCTGCACAATTAGTCACAGAGCTTATCAATACCGGCCGTGTAATAGTTGTTGAACGGGCGATTTTATCAAAGGTCCTGATTGAACAGGAACTTGGTGAATCGCATCTCCTCTCCCCTATGACAAAGACGCCGGCCGGACATCTGCTTGGAGTCGACTATTTAATTGTCGGTGAGGTGACAGAGTTTGAAGAGAGAAATATCGGTGCCGGCGCCGCGGCAGGTTTTCTCGGCTCAAAGGTGAGCGGAGAGATCAGGGCCGCACACGTTGGAATCGACTTGAGACTTGTTGATACCCGCACAGGTGAAATTTTATATTCGCACCGCGCTCAGGGAAAAGCGTGGGAAAAAGCACTCGGGGCAAAGGTTGATTATAAGGTTATAGATTTCGGAGGCGATGCATTTCATAAAACTCCTCTGGGACAGGCAACAAGACGTGCCATTGGAGATGCAGTTGAGTTTGTCCTCGGAGTTATCGATAAACAGGTTGAGGATTTTTCATGGCTTGGATTGATTATTGAGGCTGATCACAACACAATATATTTTAATGCAGGAAAAAACAGGGACATTGTCAAAGGTGACCGTTTCAAAATTAGTACCGTCACAAAGATTTTGACCGATCCGGAGACAAATCAAATTCTTGGGCTAGTGGAAAAGGACGCAGGAGTTGCCAGTGCCGCATATGTAGACAAAAGATACACAAAGGCCACTCTGATAACCGGCGGGACACCGCATGTCGGGGATATTGTAAGATTTGCTGACAATTCAAGACAGGAGATAGTCGAACGTCGTGAGGAGCCGACCGGATATGAAATTCTGGAGTGAGCGATGAAATCTATCATTTATATATTACTACTGACATTTATAATCTCCGGATGCGCGACAGCCGGAAAGAAGATGGATTATAGCCGCATCTTCGATGATGAGCTTTCGGATTTGAAGGATACGGTTGGCCGCGGCAATCTGCCGCAGGCGATCAGAGAACTGAGCATGCTTTTGGAGATGGATCCAAAAAATAAAGATGCAAGATTTCTGAGAGCGGTTGCCTATCAAAAACGCGGACAATATAAAAAAGCGATCGAAGATTATAAAATCCTGATTAAAAATTACCCCGACACAAGTAGGGCTCATTATAATCTAGGAATGATATACGCATTTAAAGAGATAAATAAAGGGGCGGCGCTCGAGAGCTTTGATTCATTTTTAACACTGGATCCGACACATGCCAAAGCATTCGACGTTGCGAAACTTATGTGCGCCATAAAAAATTCAATGAGAGAGGCTCGGCTGTCCGAAACCGATGGCGTGGAGAGATTTTTTGCAAACTGGAGTCTAGATCGGGCGAAACGCGAATCTGACACAGACACAAAAGAAAAGATGATTCGCGGGTCTGCGGAACTTGATTCTACAAACCCCGCACATTTTATTGAACTTGCGAGGCTTTCTAAGGCAAATGGAAGAACAAAAGAAGCAATCAAGTATTATGAAAAAGCTTCCGTGGCAGACCCGACAAACGCAGAAGTTCACGACGAGCTAAGCCGCCTCCTTAAGCAGGAGAACAGGCCCGCTGAAGCAAAAATTCATTCAATGAAGGCAAAACTCTTTAGGCTATCCAGCGGAGCGTGAAACCTGATCGACAAGCTCATCTGTCGTACAGATATCCGCAAAGGCATAGGCAAGATTTAGAAGGGTCGCGACGTGCATCTCCTCTTTTATCGATCCGGTGCCGTCGGCAACAAATCTGACGAAATAATCGCGGAAGAAGGCATCACGTGCTGTTGACTCACAGCAGATATTGGTCATAACACCGGTAATCACAACTTCTTTTACTGATTTCGTTCGGAGGATTTTATCGAGGTCAGTATTATAGAAGGCGCTATAGCGATTCTTTGTTAAAACAGTTTCGTTGCTTAAAGGCTTAAGCTGTGGATCAATCTCTGCTTCCGGCGTTCCGTCAACCGGCATCTCATCCCACCACTCTTTCAAGATTCCCAGATCACTCCCATCTTTGTTGTGCGCATGACGGGTGAATATTACAGGGCGCTTGCTGTCTCTGAATATCGATATCAGTCTCTGGATATTAGGGATGACCGCCTCAGCCGCCGGCGTATGGCCGTGTTTACTCTCTTCAAGAAAATATCTCTGCATGTCGATGACAAGCAAAGCGGCCTTCTGAATATCAAAAGGCCGCTTATGAATGTTTCTCGAACGAATCCTCTCCATCCACTCCCCTGTCTTTTTGGAGAGAGTTTTCTCTGTAACAAAATGTTTAGACATAAATTATCTTTTGTAAATCAGTCCTGCCACTGCGCCGATGATAATAAATTCAGCCATCCCAGTTGCAAACCAATCAAGAGAGAGCCTGACCGTTATCGGCATGGTCACGTAGCACATAACAACCATCGGAATCACCGTGAAAAATCCGACAATCAAACCGAACCTCATCCCTTCCATGATTTTTGAAGGTTTCCCCTCATATCCCTTTGAATAGATATAAACGAATAGGAATGACATGACGAGATATGCAGCCCATGCATACGGCATGAGTTTCATGATATCTGACTCCGGCCTCCAGAGATATGCCGTTGCCAGATATGCATTCTTCATGCAGAAGTTTGCAAACACATACTCTAGGACCATCACCACTACAAAAATTACTACACTCGCCAACAACCATCTCTTCTTGTTCATACATACCCCCTTGTTATTTTCGCGACGGCACGATCAAAAAATCGCACTATCGCACGAAATGAGTTCCTGTTTTACCCTCTAACGCCTCAGCAATATGGGTCGTGTCGGTAATAATAGCCCTTTCACCACCATTTTGCAGAAACTTAATAATCGATTCGATCTTCGGCATCATCGAGCCCTTTTTGAAATGCCCCCCTTTTGCATATTTTTTTAACTCCCTTAAGTGCACTTTTTCAAGCGGTTTCTCGTTAGGCTTGTCATAGTTAAGATACACCCTTTCGACCGGTGTTGATATTAAAAAGAGGCTTGCCCCCACCTCTTTTGCAAGAAGTGCCGACGCATAATCCTTGTCTATCACAGCCGCAACACCCCTCAAACTTCCTCTTACATCTCTGACAACCGGTATTCCGCCGCCACCGGCCGCAATCACAACAACATCATCATCCACCAGTCTTTTAATGGCATCCATCTCGACGATCTTCCTTGGAGCCGGAGATGCAACAACACGCCGCCACCCACGGCCGGCATCCTCAATCATATCCCACCCGTCTACATCAATCTTCCTCACAGCCTCTTTTTTAGTGAAAAACGAGCCGATCGGTTTTGTGGGTTTTTTAAATGCGGGGTCATTTTTATCGACGATAACCTGTGTTATTAATGACACGACTTGTTTGTTTATCCGTCTCTTTTCGAATTCATTTTTGAGGGCCATTTGAAAGCCATACCCGATCCCTCCCTGAGTTTCGGCTACACAAGAATCGAGGGGAATTTGGTGGACGTGCTTCTTTGCAATCTCTGATCTTCGAAGGGCAAAACCGACCTGAGGGCCGTTCCCGTGGGTAACAATGACCCTGTAGCCCTTCTCTATTATTGAAGTGATATGCCTTGAAGTCGCCGCCGCGGCCACATATTGGTCCTGTACGGTCTGATGATCTTCGTCTATTATCAGTGAGTTACCGCCCACCGCAACAACTGCTATCTTTGGCATATGGGGATAATACCGGAAAAAAGGGGCCCATTCCAGACAATAAAAAAACGGTCCGGGTTTTGTCCCGAGCCGCCTTTTTCGACTAACTTGATTAGGAGTATAGCACAAACTTTAACCTATTGCAATAGCTAATTTTCAAATAGTCAAAAAATCGTATTTTTGTGCATTTTTGGTGATTTTTATCCCCTTTTTGAACATTTCCCCCTCAATTTTTATTATATCCGAAACATTTTTTGCTCCCGTAATAGTCTCCAAAACCTGTCTCAGGCAAGCTCCGCCAAATAAAAAAGCCACTTTTCTAACCCAATTTGAACGCCGAGTTTTAAAGCACCCGTCATATTATCTGGCGTCAAAATAATATCATCTATAAATCAACAAATTAGCCCACCTTTATCATATTGATATATTAGTGACCCGGGATCTTAGTCCATCCATATTTGCCCATCTAAGCTATAATCTCATAACATACTGTATTTATTGAGCCTTTACGATTCGCGATTCGCGATTCGCGATTCACGAATCATGGCACGCCCCTTGCTTTACTAATGCTCAGAAAAGGGAGGGGCAAATGAGACCCATAGCAAAACATAAATGGTTATGGATAGTTGCTGTAGCAGGGTTTCTTCTTACAGGGTGCGGCAACGAATCAGATTGGGATAGCTATAAGGCTGAAAGCGCACTTGGTGGAAGCAACAATCCCACAACGGTAACAAACACAGTATCAAGTCCTGCTGAAATGCAGATAGGAGATGTCTACACCGTCGTCTTCGATGGGGAATCGAAGGCCGAAATCAGTTTTGATGGTGTTGATAGTGCCTCCCAGTTCGTCCTTGCAGTTACGGCACTTGATACAGCAGCTTCAACGCGTACCGTTCAAATGACAGATGAAAACGCTTCTTCTGATGCCATGGCAAATGTCGCAACCACAGCTGATTGGAAGGGTTGGTCAGCGCATGAAGCTCTGGATCAGCAATTGAGGGCGGCCGAACTTACCCTCGCCGTCGATCCTGAACTGAGTGTTGCAAGACCGACGACCTATGCCGCAGGCGCAATGAAGGCGATGTTCTCGGCATCTTCCTCAGTTCCTCAAGTTGGCGATATTGAATACTTCAGCGTCCTCGGAGGGCTCTCTTCACTAAGCACATATAAATCAGTCTCGGCTGAAGTGAAATGCGTTGGAAACAATATTATATTTTATGTCGACTCTGAAACAGACACCCTGAGCAATTCGGACATTCAAAGTCTTTGTGATGAGTTTGACACAACGGTTGATGAAGAATATAGCATTTTCGGAGAACCGTCAGATGTAAATAGCGATGGTCATATTGCAGTTCTAATGACTCCGCAAGTTAACCGCCTCGGCGCAATGGGCGGCGGAATCATAACGGGTTTCTTCTTCGCCAACGATTTATACAGCAGTGCAAATTCGAACCAGCGCGAAATCATCTATACAATGGTTCCAGATCCGTCCGGCAAATTTGGAACCAAGATTCCAAAAGACTTTGCAATGGACAATCTGCTTCCGGCCGTTCTTCCACACGAACTTCAGCATGCAATTAACTATAACCTCAAGGTTTTTGAAAATGAAATTGCATCCGAAGAGAACTGGTTAAACGAGGCCCTTTCTCACTTTTCGGAAGATAGGCTTGGATATGGAATGGAGAATCCGTCGAGAGTTGAAGTCTTCCTGAGCAATCCTTCTTATTACGGCGTTGCCTCTGCCGGATCTCCGAGTCTTGCTGAACGTGGCGCCGCATATCTCTTCCTGCGCTATCTTTATGAGCAGGCAGATGACGGTGATCAATTCATTTGGGATTTGATGCACTCGGAATATGCCGGTGTTGAAAATGTCGAAATGGCTTTCAACGGAAAAGATGAGAGCTTCGATCAGTTCTCTGAATTTATGATCCGCTGGACGACAGCGATGATTATGACAAGTTTCAACATTTCGACCGATGAAAGATTTGCGTATGCCGAACGTGTGCAAGATGAACAAACCGGAAACTGGAAAGGTGTATGTCTGACATGTGATCCGGACGACGGGCGTGGGACTCTTCTGAATGGCGTCGCGCTCTCCACATATTTCGGAGTTTCGCAGATTCAGGTAGATCAGACAGCGTCCAAGTTCTATAAAATTGCTTCATTCCCGAGCAACATCAAATTAGATGCAAAACAGAGCGGAACATACGGCGCAACATTGGTCAGGTACGAATAATATAGCCAATCATTTGACGTAAAAAGGTACCCATTCACCCATCCACAATTATATACGACTCACACAAGCTCTAAATAACTCATAACATATTGATATTATTAAGAATACTCCTAGCGTTCATCCGCCCTCTTGGCACGACTATTGCTCTTATACTTTAGTATGAGTTTTGGTCAGTTTAAATATATGTGTGTGGTTCTGTGCGCTCTTCTGGCCGCATGCGGAAGTTCTTCGCCTGATGTCAAATCGCAGTCGCAGGGCACAACAGCCGCAGAAACGAACGCGGCCAATTCTGTGAGCGAAATGTCTGCGGGCGATTTCTACGTCATTCAGTTCGATGCAGGCAACGCAACGGTTGCTTTTGACGGGGCAGACAGTAGCGCAGAATACCAGCTCATCATTCAGACAACGACCTCCGCCTCCTCCAGCGTAACACTTGCCTCTTCAAATGAGGCTGTTGATCCGGTTGAATTATTTAATGAAAGCTTAAGAGATAGAGAGGTTGAACTTTCTCAAAATGCCGAACCCGGTTTTGCGGATTTGTCAGTCACAAAGGCTGTCTCAAAAGTGG
Organism: uncultured Pseudomonadota bacterium; assembly: GCA_964612405.1. Taxonomy (GTDB): domain Bacteria; phylum UBA10199; class UBA10199; family 1-14-0-20-49-13; genus CAZTCA01. Next base: position 2,583 of record CAZTCA010000035.1, on the reverse strand, counting down.
TTGTTGGCGATACAAATACATTCAGAGTCCTCTCCTCTATCAGCTCGTCAACAAGCTATAACGAGGTAGAAGCCACAGTTGAGTGCGTTGGAGATGAACACATCGCTCTCTATGTTGACAACGAGCTTCCGGAAGACAATCTGGACTCTACCGATATCGAAACATTATGTGAACAGTTTGAATACGCGGTCGCTACGGAAATTGACCTGATCGGAGAACCCTCAAATATTGACGGTGATAACCGAGTTGCTGTCTTGATCACACCTGCCGTCAACAGGCTCGGCGCAAGTGGAGGCGGAATAATCACCGGATTCTTTTATGCATCTGATCTTTACGCCCGTAGTTCTATAAGTAACCCCACATCTGATGAGATGGAGGTTGTATATATTCTCGCGCCAGACCCTAATGGCGATTACGGAACGGCAATCACAAAAGAGTTTGCGATGTCGAACCTGATGCCTGCAGTTGTTCCGCACGAGGTACAGCATCTGATCAGCTATAATCAGCACGTCTTTGTTAACAGCGGAGGTTCGGAGGAGAGCTGGCTGAATGAAGCGATGAGCCATTTTGTAGAAGATCTGACAGGCTTCGGCCTTGAAAATCCTTCAAGAGTTGAAATGTTTCTGGCATCTCCCGCAACAACGTCACTTGCACCTTCAAGTTCTCCGAACTTGTATCAACGTGGAGCAGGATATCTCTTTATTAGATATTTATATGAACAGGCCGCAGACCCGACAGGTTTTCTGGCCGCTTTGATAGATACGAATTTGACGGGGGAAGACAATCTTGAGGCGGCATTTAGCGGTTCCAATTCCAACTTTGATGAGTGGGAAGATTTTATGAGGAGATGGGCAATTGCAATTGCACTCACCAACACAGACGTCTCTTCTAGTTCAGAATATCAGCTGGCAGACAGATTTATCAACTCCACAACAGGAAACTGGCAGGGCATATGCTTGATTTGCAGCGCAGAAGATAATCGAGACACGATTCTAACAGGCCCATATTCTCCGGAACTTACAAGCGGTAATTTATTCTTAAACCTCTCCGGAACGGGAACGACGTTCTATACAGTATCCAACCCTCCATCCTCGCTAAACATCTATGGAAGCACATCTGCCAGCCTGCAGGGAGTTCTTGTCAGAACGGAATAACTGAGCCCTCTGGGAAGCTCCCCGACCCCTCACTTAACACTTGAGTTTTTCATCTCTCCCGCCTAAAAGCCTCAGTTATGACAAAGAAAAAAGGAAAAACGTTTAAGTCTGCCGAAATCGTGCAGACCACTGAGGGGAACTTGTATCATATAGGCATCGGGCCGAAGGATATAGCACCGTATATCCTGCTATTCGGCGACCCTGCCAGGGTGGACCGTGCGGCTGCACTTCTTGATGATAAAAAACCCAAGAAAGGGTATCGCGATTTTTTGACTGTGACCGGAAAGTATAAGGGGATCCCGGTATCGGTTATGTCCACCGGTGTCGGAACCGATAACACCGAGATTGCAGTTGTTGAGCTCTCTCAGATTGTTAAGAATCCTACTTTCATTCGTGTTGGTTCAACCGGAGCGCTGAAAAAGAATATCAAGCTTGGAGACCTTATCATTTCAAGCGGCGCCTTGAGACTTGAAAATACATCTACCTTTTTCGTATTTAAAGGATTTCCGGCCGTCGCACACCATGAGGTTGTAACGGCATTACTTGAGGCGTCGAGCAGGCAAAAAACAACGTACCACCTTGGAATAACCGCAAGCTGTTCCGGTTTTTATGGCGCACAGGGAAGAGTTACGCCGCATTTCAAGCCACTAGATACAGAATTGCCGGATAAGTTGGAGACCATGAACGTTCTGAATTTTGAAATGGAGTCATCCACACTCTTCTCGCTTTCCAGCATGGCGGGATACAGGGCAGGAACGATCTGCGCGGTGTATGCACAAAGATATGAAAACAAGTTTATTGATACCGAGACAATGAAAAAGGCTGAGATGAATGCTATCAAAATAGGTCTCAACGCCGTTGAAATACTGCACAAGATGGACAAGAAGCGGGGGAAAAACGCTCATTGGCTACCGTCGATGGGGATTTAAAGGGGTGCAACATGCAGAATCAAGGACGTGCGACGGGTTGGATTGAAGTGGTTTGTGGTCCGATGTTTTCGGGCAAAACCGAGGAATTGATCAGACGGGCCAAGTTGGCGCTTATTGCGAAACAGCGTGTACAGATTTTTAAGCCGGCGATAGACAACCGATATGCCGATGAATACATTATTTCACATACCGATCAGAAGATCGTCTGTACGCCTGTGAATTTTGCAGGCGAAATTATGGACAGGATTAAAGATAATACCCGCGTGGTCGGAATCGACGAGGCACAATTTTTTGATGAGTCGGTGGTGAATGTTTGTGAAAAACTGGCAAACAGGGGCCTGCGTGTAATTGTTACGGGTCTGGATCAGGATTTTATGGGAAAACCGTTCGGGCCAATGCCGGAGCTCTTGGCAATTGCAGAATCTATTTTGAAATTGAAGGCAGTTTGTATGGTTTGTAGTGGTCAGGCAACAAAAACGCAGAGACTTTCAAAATCCAAA
>CAZTCA010000034.1:12681-13964 GCA_964612405.1 uncultured Pseudomonadota bacterium | reverse complement strand
TGCAGAAGAACAAGGATTACTATTACAAAAGTGATGAACAGCGCGGAATAGAAGGCCCGCTTGAGTTTGAAGCCGCCGGGCCTTGTGAGACGTCCCCACTGCCACCACGGCATGAATCTTCCCTGAAAATCGTCGACCGGACCGTCTTCGCCAAGGAGGTCTTTAAAGAATCCGCCAACGCCCCTTCCTTTTCTTTTTCTGCCGGACCCTATGGAGCGGCTTGCAGATCCATCATCATCAAGCGCGATTCCAAGCTCACGCGCCACCATCTGTTCCATCGCCTCTCTGCCAAAAATCCCCTGCTTCGGTTTCGCGCTGGTCATTATCTCCTGATCTCCGCTCGGTGGATTGAGCGCCAGATATCTGAGCTTTTCAGAGGCAAGGGCATCTTTAACCATCTGCCTTGTGATTACTTCTCCAGGCAGAAGTCTCTTTAATAAACCCTCCATTTTTTCATAGAGCACTCCGAATCTTATGAACTTTTCAATTTTTCCATCGTTGTGAATCAGATCTGAGATCACAACCGCCTTCATGTTGTCCCTTGCCACATATCCGCGATATGTAAACTCCTTCACCGCATCCATATCGATCTGTTTACCGGATGTTCTTCCCAGAAATTTTGCAAAGAAGGACTTCCATTCCTCTTTTGTCTTGCCCAGAAATTTTGCATCACCCTCTTTGAGAGGCCTTGCCATCTCTTCACCGTTTTCAAACCGCCTCAGGACATATTCTTCAAATGAAGAGAGTTTTCTCTCCTGAATGCTTGCCTCCTGTGGCCGCTGAAACGGCAATTTTCTATCGGCAAGAAAGTTTTCATATTTTTTATCGCGGGCGTCTTCTGCTTTGCCGTCGCGGATTATTTTTTCACCTGCCGATCTTGTCTTCTCTCCCCGATCCTTCCGTCCTTCTTTCTCCGCTACATCCCTGCGCGAATCCTCCCTATGATGGGCATCTCTGTCTCCCCGAACATGATGCCTGCCCCCTTCTTGATCACGATTATCTTGAATGACACGACCGGTACCGGGGATGCGGATACGGCTGTTAAAGGGGAGGTCTAACCGTTTATGGGCCGCCAGAAGAAATTGCCGTGAAAACTTAGCGGTACCGGTGCGGTCAAGGAATCCATCGGGCTGCTTGGTCTCTTTGGAAACTTGCTGATCTGCTGAAGTTTTTTGCTGTTCCTGAAGATCATTGGTCTCGAACTTATTTTTACGATCTAATCTTGAAACAGCATCCAACGGTCTTTTATATTTTGGATCATCTCTCATATTAATTGTTTCAGC
>CAZTCA010000034.1:9159-12581 GCA_964612405.1 uncultured Pseudomonadota bacterium | reverse complement strand
TATCACATATTGACACACGGCTCAACAAAAGTTAATTTGGTCCCAGTTGACAAGCAAACGGGCCTATGAACTAGCAAAAACGTGGAAAAGTGCTCCGGATAAGACAATCTTGGTCGTAACTCCGACCGAGAAAACGGCACAGAAATTCTATTCTGACCTGCAATTCTTCACCTCCGGTAGCGCCAGGGGAGAGGTTTGCCTGTTCCCCGCACCCGACGCCCTCCCTTATACACGCCTGACAACCCAACAGGACATCTGGATCGACAGACTGGCAATCCTATATAAACTCTTCACAAAAGAGCCCCTGATCGTCGTTGCCTCCATAGAGTCTTATGCCAAAACCCTCCCGCCGCCGTGGATATTCAGCAAATACAGGTGGAATATCTACCAGAACGATTCCCTGAATAGGGATGAACTATCAAAATGGCTCACCGAAGCCGGCTATATCAATCAGCCGCTCGTTGAAGATGAGGGGGCCTATTCCCTGCGCGGCGGCATTGTGGATATCTTCCCCTCAACCTCTGACAAACCGGTCAGGATTGAGCTGGACGGGGATCAAATTACGTCACTCAGGACCTTTGACCCGATCACGCAGAAATCATCTTTCAAACTTTCCGGCGTTACACTGACTCCGGCAAGGAATGTTATTATAAATGAAGAGACATCCGAGCGAATCATTAGTCAGTTGAAAGATCTATCTGATGCGGCCGGAGTAAAACCATCTGAAAGAAGAGAGGTTGCAAGCGCCATACAAAATAACTTCTATCTCTCTTCAATTGAAACCCTCTCCCCTCTTTTTTATGAAAAGATGGCAACACTTGAAGATTATCTCCCTGAAGATGCGCTAATTTTCATAGACGATGAAATTGAAATCAGATCTGAGATAGAGAAACTTCACACAAGACTTGCAGATGCGCATGCCACTGCCAAACACATTGAGAAAATTATTCCTCCTGAGAAAATTTATAAAAAAGAACTCCCTGTGAGTCATTGCGAGCCTCTTGAAAAAATTGTAAAAGGCGAAGCAATCCAGTTTATAAACTTGAATTCAGGAGATCGCCACGTCGCTAACGCTCCTCGCGATGACAAGACAAAGTTTTCCACGTTCGGTCGTCTTAAAGAAAAAATTCGCGAATGGCAGAGGCAGGATTTTAAGATCATACTCACATGTCACACAACCACTCAGGCTGACCGCCTGCTCGACATGATCAGGTGGCAGGAGATTGGGGCCGATGCGACAGAAAGCTCATTTCAGGATGTTCTAAGACTTGGGAGATCCTCTGTCTGGATAATGATCGGCTCCCTTTCAAAGGGATTCATTTCAGAAGAAGACAAACTGGTCATACTGACTGACGAAGATATCTTCGGTTCCAAGATTTCAAAACGCACAGCAAGGTCCCAGCCCATTGAGACATTCACAGATTTCTCGGAATTGACCGAGGGAAGTTTTATCGTCCATCGCGACCACGGGATCGGCCGTTACATGGGCCTCAAAAACATGAAAATCGGCGGCGTTGGAAATGATTTTTTGACACTCGAATATCTGGGAGGCGACAAACTCTATCTTCCGGTGTGGAGGATAAATCTGATTAGCCGGCACATCGGTGCAAGTGAAGATACGATAACTCTAGATAAGCTCGGCGGAACAAGGTGGACAAAGTCTCAGACAAAGGTGACCGCCGCCATCAGAACCATGGCGATGGAACTTCTCAAAATATATGCCGAAAGGGAGGCACGCCCCGGTTTTGCATTCAGCGGCCGAGATCAGATGTTGGAAGAGTTTGAGGCAAATTTTCCGTATGATGAAACTCCTGACCAGTGGCGGTCAATTGAAGAGACACTCGAAGAGATGCAAAAGCCGAGCCCCGCTGACAGGCTTATATGCGGAGACGTTGGATATGGAAAAACTGAAGTTGCAATGAGGGCGGCCTTCAAGGCGGTGGCGGACGGAAAACAGGTCGCAATTCTTGTTCCCACTACGGTTCTTGCATTCCAGCATTATGAAAATTTTATTGAGAGATTCGCAAAATGGCCGGTAAAAATTGAAATGCTCTCGCGTTTCCGCTCACGAACTGAACAGAAACATATTGCCGCCGATCTTTCACGCGGCGCAGTTGACATTATTATCGGAACGCATCGCCTGCTCCAGCGCGACATCAAGCTGGCGAATCTGGGGCTATTGATTATCGACGAAGAACACAGATTTGGCGTTGCGCACAAAGAGAAGATCAGAAAAATAAGATCGGTTGTTGACACAATCACAATGTCTGCAACTCCGATACCCAGAACACTCCACATGTCGCTCTCCGGCATGCGCAATATCAGCATCATTAATACACCGCCTGCAAACAGGCTTGCGATACGCACATATGTCGCTGAATATAACGATCAGTTGATCCGCTCGGCAATCATCGCGGAACTTGCACGCGGCGGACAGGTGTTTTTTGTCCACAATCGCGTTGAAACAATTCAGTCAATGTTCGACCGTTTGAGAAAACTTGTTCCGGAGGCAAAAATCGTTGTCGGTCACGGACAGATGGATGAGCACGAGCTTGAAGACACGATGCTCAGTTTCATAAAACAGGAAGCAAATCTCCTGCTCTGCACGACGATTATTGAATCGGGGCTCGATATCTCTCATGCAAATACAATGATAATAAACCGCGCAGATACATTTGGTCTTGCGCAACTCTACCAATTGCGCGGGCGTGTCGGAAGATCGAACGTTCAGGCATATGCATATCTTCTGACTCCGGATGGTGTGGATGTATCACCAACGGCGAAAAAGAGATTATCCCTGCTCCAACGATACACAGAGCTCGGAAGCGGTTTTCAGATTGCAATGCACGATCTTGAGATCAGAGGCGCCGGAAATATTTTGGGCGCTCAACAATCGGGACACGTCAATGCAATTGGATATGAGATGTATGTCGAACTTCTGGAGAAGATGATCAGACAATTACAAGGGAAAGAGGAGGAGATAAAACTTGATCCCGAGATTTCAATCCCGGTCCCCGCCTATATCCCCATCGACTATATTGCAGACGAAGGACAGAGACTTGTTATGTATAGAAGATTAACAAACGTTTCGTCGATTGAAGATATTGATGCGCTCTCCGGAGAAATGACGGACAGGTTCGGACCAATGCCGGATATTGTAAACAATCTTTTGGGGATTATTGAAATTAAAGTGCTGGCAAAAAATCTTTTGATTGAATCGATACAATTTGACGAATATAGATTTGCCTATAAATTTCATCCCAACACACCGATCAGGTCGGAGATAATTCTGAAGATGGTCGAATCGGACCCGAGGCTCTATTCATTCAAACAACCCGCCACCCTCATTATTAACGAAAAGCCGGCCAACTCCGGCAAGGTCTTATCGACCGTCAAGGCCCAGATCAGGAAGATTGAAGCGG
>CAZTCA010000034.1:0-9149 GCA_964612405.1 uncultured Pseudomonadota bacterium | reverse complement strand
AGTATTCAACATAAATCAGCCGACGTCAGTGGCATCAGGTTCTTCCGCTCACATTGGCCGAGCCTTGGAGGGCATGGAGACGCTGGGGGTCTGACCCCGTTGTGCTGCTGTTGGATGGCGCGAGCAGATCGCACACCCTTCAGACTCGGCTTATATGAGCGAAAGGATAATATTTTCAAAGAAGTTGACAAGGGTGGCGGGGGCGCGTTAGTCATCCCCTTGCCATGGTAAAGATCATTGATGGCAAGGCCATCTCCAAGACAATTCGTGAAGGGCTCAAGAAAGATATCAAAAAAGCCGGTATTACTCCGGGGCTCGCGGTAGTCCTTGTCGGTGAAAACCCTGCATCACAGACATATGTAAACAGCAAAAAAAAGGCCTGTGAAAAAGTCGGAATCAAGAATTTTGACTATACCCTTCCGGAAAAGATCACGGAAAAAGAGCTTCTGAATCTGGTTGCCAAACTAAATAACCAGAAAGATGTTCATGGAATCCTTGTTCAGCTCCCTCTCCCCGGTCATATAGATGCAGAAAAAGTCTTGAATCTCATCGATCCCAAAAAAGATGTCGACGGTTTTCATCCGGTAAACATGGGAAAGCTGTTAGCGGGAGATAAAAATGCACCGAGATCGTGCACCCCGCTTGGAATCATGGAATTAATCGATTCAACCGGCGTTGAGATCAAGGGGAAGCGCGCCGTTGTTGTCGGCCGAAGCAATATCGTTGGCAAGCCGGTTGCCATTATGCTTCTTGAGAGACACGCAACCGTTACTGTTTGTCACTCACGCACACAGAATTTGCCGGATGTCGTTCGTTCAGCCGACATTGTTGTCGCGGCAATCGGTAAACCGGAATTTATCAAGGGCGACTGGATCAAAAAAGGTGCGGTTGTAATTGATGTCGGGATAAACAGACTTGCTGATAAAAAAATCGTGGGTGATGTCGATTTTGAAGGTGCATCCAAAAATGCATCCTGGATCACGCCGGTTCCGGACGGAGTCGGACCGATGACAATTGCCATGTTATTAAAAAATACGTTAAAGGCGTCTACAAGTCCACAGGTCTACAAGTCAACAGGTCAACAATTGAAGACTTGTAGACCTGACGACTTGTAGACCTGACGACATACATGAAACGTACTCCACTATATAATGACCACATTAAACTGAAGGCTCGGATGGTCGAATTCGGCGGATGGGAGATGCCGGTCCTATATTCCGGAGTCAAAGACGAGCATCTCGCAGTGAGAAGCGCCGCCGGTCTCTTTGATGTGAGTCACATGGGAGAATTTGAATTCAAAAGGAAAAATGCGGTCTCATGTGTGGATTATCTGACAAGTAATAACGTCTCCAAACTCTCGGACGGGAAAGCACATTATTCCCTCATCCTCACGGAAGACGGCAAGATAGTAGATGACATCATAGCCTACCGCATCTCGGCAGAACATATAATGATGGTGGTCAATGCCGGAAATATTGACAAAGACTGGAAATGGGTCTCGTCTCATCTGAAAGGTGATGTTGAGATTAAGAATAGAAGTGATGATTTCGCATTGATGGCGCTTCAGGGTCCAAGATCGGTAGAAATTCTGCAGAAAATAATCGACATAAATCTTGGCGAAGTCCCTTCGTTTGGTGTTGCCGGATGCACAATTGCAAACGTGGGCAATTGCATGATTGCACGCACCGGATATACCGGCGAGGACGGCTTTGAGATCTTCACAGCTCCTGACAATGCATCAACAATATGGAATGTTCTGTTAGAAACAGGTTCATCGCAGGGCTTAAAACCTGTCGGTCTTGGCGCCCGGGATACTTTAAGACTTGAAATGAAATACAGTCTTTACGGACATGAAATAACACTTGAAACAAATCCAATTGAGGCAGGCTTGGGATGGGTTGTGAAACTAAAGAAAGAATCTGATTTTATAGGCAAGTCTGCGATTAAAAAGATAAAGGCGGAGGGGCCAAAGAGAAAGTGTATCGGCTTTCGCATGATCGACCCCGGAATTCCCCGCGAGGGATATGAGATTTTACCAACGAACCAACGAACCAACGAACCAACGTACGCAGTTGGCGTAGTTACAAGTGGCACAATGTCCCCATCTCTCAACAAGGCGATAGGCACAGGCTATGTGCCTACGGATATGGCAGCGGTCGAAACCAAAATTTATATTGACATAAGGGGTCAAAAACGACTAGCGGAAATCGTTGAGACACCGTTTTATAAAAAGCAGTCGACAAGTCAGCAAGTCGACAAGTCAGCAAGTCAATAACAATGAAGACATGCGGACATGCGGACCTGAGGACTTGATGACGGGAGGTTAAAATGGAATTTCCGGATAATCTGAAATACACAAATGAACACGAATGGATAAGGGTTGAAGGGGACAATGCGACCATTGGAATTACTGAATACGCGCAGGATCAACTCGGGGATATCGTCTTCGTTGAACTGCCGGATGAAAACGATGTCATCTCAAAAGGGGATGCATTCGGAGTAGTCGAATCTGTAAAGTCGGTCAGCGACGTTTATTCGCCGCTTTCAGGCAAGGTTGTTGAAGTGAACGATCCGTTGAAAGAGACTCCTGAGACTATAAATGAGGATCCATACAATGAGGGCTGGCTTATAAGAATCGAGATGTCTGACAAATCTGAGCTGGAGGATTATAAAGACAGCGAAGCATACGGAGAATATGTAAAAGAAGAGAAGGTATGAGATATATACCGCACACCGAAACGGAAGTTGTTGAAATGTTACGGGTCGTCGGCAAAAAAAGCGTCGATGACCTTTTTGATTCTATTCCCGAAAACCTGCGTCTGAAAGAGAAATTACACCTCTCCCCTGCCGCTTCAGAAATTGATCTGATGAAGCACATGCAGAAACAGGCCACTAAAAACGTATCAGATGCCCAGTCTTTTCTGGGTGCCGGTGCATACAGACACCATGTCCCCGCGGCAGTAAATTCTCTGGCAATGCGCGCCGAGTTTATAACCCCATACACACCCTATCAACCAGAGTTGAGTCAGGGGACTTTGCAGACAATCTTTGAATATCAGACAATGATCACGCGCCTGTTCGGTATGGACATATCAAATGCATCTCACTATGACGGTTCAACGGCAACCGCAGAGGCCGCACTCATCGCGACTAAAATCACGAAGAGAAATAAGATCATTGTCGCAGACACGCTTCATCCGGAATATATAGAAACCATCAAGACAATTCTTTCTCCGTCTGAAATTAGCATCGCGCTAGTCGGCCATACAGACAACGGAACAATTGATCGCGAAGAACTTGCAAAACTGGCGAAGCATGACGTTGCGTGTCTTATTGTCGGATATCCAAATTTTTTCGGTATTATAGATGACCTGAGGGATCTGGCCGAAACAATCCACAAGGCCGAAGGCCTCTTCATCACCTCTACTCCGGAACCGATGAGTCTGGGGCTGATTGAAGCGCCCGGAAACTTAAGCGCAGACATAGCCTGCGCCGAGGGGCAGTCTTTTGGAGGAGGATTAAATTTTGGCGGACCCTACCTTGGGATATTCACGGTAAAAGAAAAATATCTGAGATCGATGCCGGGACGAGTTGTCGGCGAAACTGTTGATACGGACGGCGCAAAAAGTTATGTACTGACATTTTCTACACGCGAACAACACATAAGAAGAGAGAAGGCAACATCCAACATCTGCTCCAATCAGGCTCTCTGCGCAACAAGAGCGGCAATCTATCTATCGCTTATCGGAAAAGAGGGGCTCACAAATCTTGCAAAGATCAATTATGAAAGATCTGAATACGCCAAGGATGTTTTTCGGCGTTCTGGGTTTGGAATTCATTTCAAGGGACACACATTTAATGAATTTGTGGTGGATCTTGGAAAATCGGCCGAAGAAGTCGTCCTAAAACTTTTGAAGAAAGGTTTCTTCGGAGGTGTGGCGCTTGGAAAATGGTTTCCGGATTATAAAAATTGCATGCTGGTCTGCGTAACAGAAGAAAATTCAAAGAAGGATATTGATAAATACGTCAGCACGCTGACTAAAATCATTAACGAATAAAATGTTTAAAGAAGAGAAAACAGTATTTGAGCAGAGCGTCGCGGGAAGGATCGGTTTCTCACTCCCCTCTTCAGAGGTGTCGAGAGCCGCCCCACTCCCGGAGAATCTGGCGAGAAAATCTCCTGCCGAGCTTCCGGAACTGAGCGAGGCCGATGTGGTCAGGCACTATACACGTCTCTCCAGTCTCAATTATAATAAAGATGCCGGTTTTTACCCGCTCGGTTCGTGCACCATGAAATATAACCCGAAGGTGGCGGATGCGACATCGGCGCTTGATGGGTTTATAAATACGCACCCGTATCAACCGATTGGGACGGTCAATGGAAATATACAGATCATGATGGAGTTGGAGCAGATGCTTGCCGAGATCAGCGGGATGGATGCGGTAACACTGCAACCCGCGGCAGGCGCCCACGGAGAGTTGACAGGAATGCTGGTAATCAGGGCATATCACACGGCAAACGGAAATCCGCGCAAAAAGGTAATTATTCCGGACAGCGCGCACGGGACCAATCCGGCAAGTACCGCAATCTGCAAATATGATGTCGTCGAAGTAAAATCTAACGAAGACGGCATTCTGACACCTGAGGCAGTGAGTGCGGTAATGGATGAAGATGTTGCCGCAATCATGATTACAAATCCGAACACACTGGGAATTTTTGAAAAACACATCAAAGAGATTGCGGATATCGTCCACTCAAAGGGCGGACTTGTCTATATGGACGGCGCAAATCTCAATGCCCTCATGGGAATTTCAAAACCGGGAGATTTTGGCGTGGATGTCATGCATTTCAATCTGCACAAGACCTTTGCAACACCACACGGCGGCGGCGGCCCGGGCGCGGGGCCAATCGGAGTTAAAAATATCTTAAAACCTTTTCTGCCCGGCGGCGAGAAGTCAATCGGCAGAGTCAAAGCATTCTATGGAAATTTTGGCGTTCTGGTCAGGGCCTATACATACATCAGAGAGATGGGAGCGGCCGGACTGAAAAGAGCAACAGAGATGGCGGTGTTGAATTCGGCTTATATCAGGGAGAGGTTGAAGGGACATTATCACCTCCCCTATTCCGGTTCATCTCTTCATGAGTGCGTTTTTTCGGATAAACTTCAGAACGAAAACGGAGTGAAGACACTCGATATAGCAAAGAGGCTCATGGATTACGGATTCCATCCGCCTACCGTCTATTTTCCGTTAATCGTTCATGGCGCAATCATGATTGAACCGACAGAGACCGAAAGCAAGTCAGAGTGCGACAGTTTCTGCGATGCAATGATAAAGATAGCCGAAGAGTCCAAAACAGACCCCGAAAAGGTGAAGACCGCGCCGCACACGACCTACAGAAAGCGGATAGATGAAGTGCGGGCCGTCAAGAACCCCTGTCTAGTTTGTTGATACGGGGACAGGTCCTTTCAGGCTCTGTCCCCTGCGTAACAACGTAAAATGTTTGACTTTTCTGTTCCGGTCTACTAGCCTCGCAACCAAGCATTTAAACAATTAAAAACTTAAGCGTTTACGCATCTACCGGGGGCTATATGAAATTACTCAAATTCGGCTTATTTGTAATCCTTTTGGCGATCTCTCTCTCATGCGCCACGTCTGTCACTGGCAATCTGGATTCCGCCAGATTCAGCCTGGACAAATGCTCCACTACCAATACAGACGCCTGTCTCACAGCAAGTGACAAGGCCGATGCAGTTCTTGCAAGTGATCCAGGCAACTTTGAGGCGGCACTATTAAAATCATCCGCACTTGCCACAGCAGGCCGGGTCGACCTCTTAAGCATAATGTCAGATATGATGCAGACCGAGGACGAATCAGGGATTGATCAAGACACACAAAAGTTTAGGTTTATTAGAAGTGTCCTCTCTGATGATACTAATATTACATATCTACGTGAAGCAGTATTGGCTTTATCCAATATCGTCGATGGTGGATATGCGCCTGAAGATAATACGGTTGACGGATATAGAGATTTCTATTTCCAAATCGGCTTCTTGCAGGCGTTAGAGGCGTTTGTCAGACCCACAAGCCTTGCTCAGCCAGCCGCCGACGCAATTGTCGATCTCAATGCAATTGAGCTCATCACCGACGACGATTCAGATATTATCATGGCGGATATGCTGGCGGCAGACAATAATCTGGTTGAAGGTGGAATTTCCAATTCAGACGTTACTGGTTGGGAGTTGGTTTCTATGACCCGCAGAAATTATTGTGCAATCAAGAACGTCAATGCCGCCAACGACGCATTCACAGCCGGAGAACTCAGAGCACTCATGAGATGCCAGCTCAATCCCAGCGACACGATTGCGGCATTAGATGATGTTAACGGTGATTTTCCCGGTACGGATATAACAGGTTGCAGTGATTTTGATTATGATCAGTGTGCCGGCACCGACACGACACCATAATTGGGGGGAACACATGGTAAAAATTAAATTTAGATACCTTATTATTCTCGGCCTGATGCTTTCGCTTGCGGCACCTGAGGCGATCGCTGAAGACACGAATATCTCCGACACGTTCCCGAGCATCGGAAGAGGTGTCAGGCCGCTGGGAATGGGAAACGCCTTTCTCTCGATGAAGGTCCAGGATGAAAACGCCCTCTTCTACAATCCGGCAACGATCAGAAATTTCTCAAATGAGACTAAATTCACAACAGGATTTCTTCCCGCTCCGGTGTTTGAGATAAATTTTGAGGTAATAACTCTGGTACAGGATATATTGGACTTCTCGGATGATCTGGACAACTCTTCAAGTGATAGCGGAGATGTTAGCACATTTGAAGATTTCGTGGATCAAAACATCGGCAAATTTTACAGCTCGGAAATTCGCATCCCGATATTCGGTGTTTATAACAAATTTTTTGCCCTGAGTGTCATCTCCGACAACAAGCTGGGCGTTTCATTTAGAAACCGCGCCTTTCCGAACTTTGAGTTAATGGCAAAGAGTTATTCGGGCATTGCAGTCGGCGGTGCCTACGGCGTGTTATGTGATACGCTAACGTTTGGCCTTGCGATGAAATTCCTCTATGCTATTGAAAATCAGCAAGTCATTACAACAAGCGACATTCTGACCGATGCCTTGGGCCAATTCGGCTGGAGTGATTGGAAGCGCGGTCTCGGTATCGGCGTCGACCTGGGCGTTTGGTATCAGTTCCCTGATTTTGACATCGGAATTTTGGACGAACTTCAGCCGACAATTGCTATTACCTATCAGGACATAGGCCATACCCGTTTCCCCTTAATGAACACATCCGCCGGCAGACCGGAACATATTCCACAATCTATCAGCCTTGGCTTTGGAGTTCATCCAACGTTTGGACCGGTTGATATGAGCTTCCTAGTGGATTTCAGAGAATTAAACAGGGATTCTGATTTCCTTATGAAACTCAACATCGGAGTTGAGGCCCGTTTCCCGAAACGTTACGGCTTCAAGCCATCCGTTCGTGTTGGCCTCAATCAGGGCTATCCAACCGTTGGAGCTGGTATTGAAATATGGAAGTTGGTCTGGAATGTCGCCTTCTTCGGCAAAGAGGTCGGAGAGAGCACCTACTCAAAAGGTGGCTACAGATTTGCTAATGAATTTACATGGAGATTTTAGTTAGTACGTTGGTAAAAGTTAAAAATGAGGATCCTCGGCTTCTTCTGCATCGTCCATATCAACCGGACGGCCTACATCGTCCATCCCCTTTGCAAGGTTTTCAAAACGTGTAATCTCGCTTAAGAAAGAAAGTCTTGAATATCCGGTCGGGCCATTACGCTGTTTACCAACAATCAACTCCGCAATTCCCTTTTCTTCACTATCGCGGTTATAAAGTTCATCTCTATATACAAACATGATTACGTCGGCATCCTGCTCGATTGCCCCTGATTCACGCAAGTCGGCCAATTGTGGACGTTTATCCTGACGCGCCTCAACGGCACGGTTCAACTGCGAGATTGCAATCACCGGAACACTCAACTCTTTGGCTAAAGCCTTTAGTGAACGGGATATCTCTGAAATTTCCCTCTCTCTGCTTTCAGAAGATCCGATCCCTCTCATCAACTGTAGATAATCCACGACGATAAGCTTCAGGCCCTTATCTTTTTGCAGGCGCCTTGACTTTGCACGCATCTCAAGAACATTTATTGCGGGCGTGTCGTCTATATATATAGGTGCCTCTGAAAGCGCCCCTGCCGCGCGCGTCAGCTTCGGCCAATCGCTCTCTGTCAGGAAGCCTCCACGTAGTTTTGAAGCACTCACACGGGCCTCTGAGCACAAAAGTCTTTGAACGAGTTGTTCTTTACTCATTTCGAGAGAGAACATTGCGCATGGAACATCTGCATTCATCGCCGCATGTGCGACAATATTTAAGGCAAAGGCTGTTTTGCCCATCGACGGTCTTCCTGCAACAACAATCAGATCAGAAGACTGCAGGCCGGATGTCAGCTTATCAATTTCTGTAAATCCGGTCGGAACGCCGGTGACCATCTCTTTTCTCTCATACAACTGTTCAATTGTTTTAAAGCTGTCTTTGACAATGTCTTTAACGGCAAAGAAAGACTGTTTGATCTTCTTTTGGGCAACTTCAAAGATTATCCTCTCTGCCTCATCCATAAATCTATCAACATCTCCGAAATTGGAATACCCCTGATCAACAATACTGGTCGCGCCATCAATTAACTGACGGAGCACGGCTTTTTCGTTAATAATTTTTGCGTAATAGGCAACATTTGCCGCCGTGGGAACTTGATTGACAAGATTTGTCAGATATCCGGCGCCACCAATACTATCCAGCTCGCCTCTATCCTTCAAAATATTCGTAATAGTTATCAAATCTGCCGGCTCATTCTTTTGGTAAAGCTCAATAATACCATTGTAGATCTTCTGATGAGCGCCACTATAGAAATCTGAAACTGTCAGAACTTCTATGACCTTATTGACTGCCTCACCGTCAATCAGCATTGCCCCGAGGACAGAGACCTCTGCCTCCATATTTTGCGGAGGTATTTTTGTTGTCTCATTCACCATAAACTTAATCCTTAATCCTGATTACTTAGAGCCTGTCGGGAAATGACACTTTCTGTCATTGCGAGGAGCAAAGCGACGAA
>CAZTCA010000033.1:0-14210 GCA_964612405.1 uncultured Pseudomonadota bacterium | reverse complement strand
CATATGAAGGTTCGTCTATATAAAAAGGCCCTGTGGTAAGACGCGCCTGATCAAAAACCAGCTTTTCAATTATCAGCTTTCTATCAATGAGCATCGTCAGAGCACGTCTGACGTTCCGGTCTTGAAAATATGGTTTTTTTAAACTCCAGCCGATATACGTAAAATTTGGCGTAAAGAATCTCTTCTTCACGAAGGATTTTTCAATCGCAGGAGTGTCAATCTGTCTTGCCCACTGAATTTGAGTGACACCGGCAATGTCAAAATTCCCCCTCTTGAGCTCGTGTAGCACAACCGACATGTCCCCTACATTTTTAAACAATACCCCCTTGATGCCGGGACTCCCTTTCCAATAATCAGGATTTGCCTCAAGATATATTTTTCTGCCTGTCTTCCATTCTTTAAACTTATATGGCCCTGTTCCAATCGGATATCTGTTCGCGGGATGAGAATTGAAGTCGCTCCCGTCATCAAAGATGTGTTTCGGAATCGGATGCAGTGATCCGCTCCTCACCAGCGCTTTGAAGTATGGTTTCTTCCAGATAAATTTTACGGTGTGCTCGTCTATTTTAACAACGCGATCCAGATCTGCAAACGCAACCCGCATATCCGGGGCAAACACCTTCGGATCCATTATTTTTTCAGCGGCATATACAACATCATCTGCAGTAAACGGAACTCCGTCTTGCCACTCGACATCCTTTCGCAGATGAAAGATGAATTCCATTCGATTTTTTGAAATCTCCCAGCTTTCGGCCAGCCACGGAATCACTTCAAACGTCTGATTGTCTAATTCGAGCAGGGATTCATATATATACCCTGAAAAAACCCTTGTAGCCTCTCCGTCTGTTGCGGAAATGATTGGATTTAGAGACGACGGCTCTGCCCCCATTGAACGAACCATCACCTCGGGATCTTTTGGAACAGTTATTTGACATGCAGAAAGGATGATGATTAAGGATACAGGATTAAACATTAAGTACTTTAATATTTTCTTGTTCAATATCATTAAATCGCCCTAGTTTTTAAACTTAATCCTTACAACTTAATCCTTAATACTGAAAAAGCTTCTCCGGCACAAACGGATCTTTTTGTATTTCAATATACTTTATATCAATAAACATCTTCGGTTTTTCAAACCTCAGGACAATATGCCTTGGAAATTTTTCTGTTCCAACCATTTCAAAATCATAAAAGCTCGCTTCATGTGCAATGCGTTTCTTTCCCTTATCAACATAACGCGTATAAAGGACCGGCAGGCCCTCTTTTGGGTCTATTTCAACATCATCTATATTGCCCCTCAGAAGATAGGACTCCTCCCTTGTCCTGAACTCTCCGCCTGAAGGCAGCCTCCCATTTTCATTCTCCGGTCTTCCAAGTAGAATTCCAATCAGCGTCTTACCGGACAACCCCACTCTTCCAATCTTGGGGAAGACAACTTCCCCTTCACCAAAAAAGACACGCTCGTCCTGGTGAGGATAATACAGAACGCCGCGTTCTTCATTAATAATTAATTTCGCAACAACATCCGTCACCTTTTCAATAACATCAATCCTTAACAACTTCTGGTCCTTCGCGATGACGGCAACAGCACTTGACCATTTATTTTTACCACCTTCTACGGTGATATTCGCCAGCCCCTTAAATGTCTTCACATTTGAAATCATAGGAACCTCACTTGCCTGTATTTCGTGAAGCGTATTTCGTGAAGCGTACCTCGTATTCTCCTTCGCACATCCAGTAATTGAAAATAACTGCGTCAATACCAACGCACCAACGAACCAACGAACCAACGCACCAGCTAGCATCCCCCCACCTCACACACCTTCGCCTCTATTCTTTTTACCTCACCTTCATCCGGACGTTTTCTCTTCTTTGAACATTCAACAGCCTTCTTATATAATTTCAACGCTTTCTTTGTGTCATTGCGTTTATAATAGACATCTCCAAGATGCTCATAAACAGCCGCCTCTTCAGGCACGAGCTTGGAGGCCTGCTGTAACAATTCCGAAGCCTTCGTTAAATCCCCTTTTTTAAAATATAACCAGCCTAAGCTGTCCATTATAAAGCCGTCGTCCGGACGAATAGAGATGGCCTCTTGCAACATGTCTTCAGCCTTGTCTAAATTAGTTCCGCGATCTGCATATGTATATCCGACATAGTTTAACGCACTCGCATTTTTTGGATTCAGCGCAACCACTTTGTTCATCATCTTCAACGCATCGTCAAATCTGTCCATTCTGTCATAGGCAACACCAAGCAGAAATAGAATATCCTCATTCGCGGGCAATGCTTTTTGACCCTTCTCTAAAACCTCAATGGACTCCTCCATCCTGCCCTCATTCTCATAAATCCCGCCCAGAAATTTATAAAAATCAGGTTCATCCGGCTTCTTCGACATTGCCTCATTGAGGACTTCGCCCACCTTATCAATATCTTTGTTCTGGAAATAGTGTTGTGCCACCTGAAGATACGCATCTGCAATAAATGTTGAGCTCGCAGGAAGTTGTCTGAAATGTCTGATGGAGTCATCCATCCTGTTTGACATTGAATAAATAACCGCAAGATAATATCTGATCTTGTCAGATTCGGGGTTCCATTTCAGAATTTTTTCAAACCTGTCAGCGGCGTCATCATATTTTTTCATGTCATAATATATCAACGCGATCTTCAGTTGAATGGCAATGTCTTCCGGAGCAAGTTTCTCCATCTTCAGAAGCACTTTTAACGCAGGGACCCTTTTCTTCTGGTCCAAATATATCTGCGCGATAGCACTGTAAATCTGCATGCTGTCGGGATCTGATTCCAAAACTTTGTTATAGGCATCAATCGCTTTGTCGTACTTTTTCAGATATGAGCCATAGATGAGTCCAAGATAGTAATTTGCCAGATTCGATTCCGGAGTTATAATCATCAGGCGTTGCATAGTCCCGATCGCCTCTTTGTATCTCTCCAGTTTTATATATTCATTGGCCAGAAGTGGATATGACTCTTTCTCCTGAGGGAAATCTTTAATCACATTTTCAAAGATATTTGCCGCTTCCTTGCTTTTACCGTCTGCTGAATAGAGCCGGCCGAGCAGGAGGTGTGCCTCCACCAGCTTTGGTGAAAGCTCAAGCGCCTTTTCGCACGCCTCAATCGCGGCAGGTACATTTTCCTGACTCGCCTCATATGTTGCAAGTTCGTAATAGAGAAACCCGCTGTCCGGCGTAGCCTCTATTACCTTTTTAATATTTGCATGTGCCTTTTCATATTCTCCGGATAGCGCCTGCTTTTCACTCTTCAAAAAATCGAGATAGGTCTTTGTGTCTTCCCGTTCTTTGGCGGTTGTCTTGTGGATTGGATCTGACTGTTTGTATAAACGGGATGTGGCACAGGACGCCGTCAATAAAAGACAGAGCACTGCCAGCGCTGATTTATGCCATCCCCCATTCATATTAGATAGAGATTACCACTACTTAACAAAGCACGCAAGGAATTCTACGTTGCCATCTGCGCCCTTTATGGGCGATTCAACAACGCCCCTAATCTGCCAACCAAGGGACTTTGCGGCAGATCCGATTTTGTCAATCACCACTGTGTACAGTGTCGGATCCCTGACAATCCCCCCATCGCCGACAAGGCCCTTATCAACTTCAAATTGCGGCTTGATGAGTGATACGACAATTCCACCGGTATCTACGAGATTATCGACATGAGGAAGGACCTTTTCCAGAGATATAAAAGAGACATCGATCACCACCATGTCTACAGGTCTACAGGTCTGCAGGTCTGCAAGTCGACTATTATTTGTCGACCTGCCGACCTGCCGACCTGCCGACCTGCCGACGTCTTTAATATTAGTCTTTTCCATGACAATAACACGCGGATCGCTTCTCAGCTTCCACGCAAGTTGTCCATAACCAACATCTATGGCATAGACCTTCTTTGCACCGTTCTGAAGGAGACAGTCTGTGAAACCCCCCGTTGATGATCCCACATCAACACAAATTTTATCGGTCACATCTATTTTGAATTCTTTCAGCGCCTTGGCAAGTTTCAGACCACCGCGCCCGACGTATGGATGGTCCGCTCTTCTGATGCGGATATCTGAATCCGCCGAGACCTGTTGACCGCATTTTGTGACCGGCACATCATTGACCAGAACATTCCCGGACATGATAAGCGCCTGCGCATGTTCGTGGGAGGATGCAAGCTTAAGTTCCGTTAATAATTTGTCGATTCTGACCTTTACCATTATTTTTTTCTTGAGACGACAAATCTTGCAATCTGGCGCAGGGGGTCTGCATTTGAATCGAATTCAGCAAGCGAGGAGAAGGCACGATCAACCAGATTTTTTGCAAGCTTCTTGGATTTATCCAGACCAAGGATTGAAGGATAGGTAGATTTCTTCTTTTTCTCGTCACTGCCGGAAGGCTTTCCTGTCTCTTTTTCATCACCCTCAATGTCTAAAATGTCATCGACAACCTGAAATGCTAGTCCAATGCTATCGCCGAATATCTTCAGGTTTTTTAGATGAGACTCGTTGGCCGAAACTGCTTTGGCGCCTGCAAGCACGGAGACCGTAATCAACGCACCCGTCTTCTTTGAATGCAATTTTTCCAGATCGTCAGATGATATCTCTTTGCTCTCCGACAACAGATCTATCATCTGGCCACCGATCATCCCCTGAGGGCCTGCGGCTGTGGCGATATCACTAATAATGTCGGCAGAAACACCGCCGGCGGCAAGACATCTGAATGCTTCCGAAAACAGGCCATCTCCTGCAAGAATTGCAGTCGCCTCTCCATAAACTTTATGGTTTGTCGGTTTGCCGCGACGCAGGTCATCGTCGTCCATTGCGGGCAGATCATCATGAATCAGAGAAAAGGCGTGAATCATCTCAAGCGCAATGGCTATCGGCTTGACCTTCGTGGCATCTCCGCCACACGCCTCAGCCGCGGCAATGGCGAGTATCGGTCTGATCCTCTTGCCGTCACCCAGAAGGCTATATCTCATCGCCTCGCCAAGTTTTGGCTCGCAATCGCAACTCTTAAGATAATCCTCAAGGTGGGAATCTACGAGCCTCTTCTTTTCCTGCATATATTTTTTTAGGTCCATATCTATTCTTTTACCTCAAAACTTTCAGTTTTTCCAGTTTTCATGAGCATCTCGATTTTCCCCTTCGCATCGGACAATTTTTTGTCACATGTCCTCGACCATTTGACCCCTTCTTCAAAGGCCTTGAGAGAATCTTCCAGAGAAATATCCCCCTTCTCAAGACTCCTCACAATCTCTTCCAGCTTCTCCATTGCATGTTCAAAACTATCGATCTTCTTTTGTGTCATATTTTCGAATGTCATTGCGAGGGCAAAGCCCGAAGCAATCTTACGCACTAGATTGCTTCGCTGTCGCTCGCAATGACATCTCCTTAACTTCGGCCTCTACTTCTCCCTTGTGCAACCTGATTCGCAAACTATCCCCTTTTTTCAAAGACACTGCATTCTTTATCACCTCTTTACCCCTTGTGACTACGCTATAACCCTTTGACAAAATCGCCAGCGGAGAGAGATGCGAAAGCTCTGCGGAAAACTGCTCGAGCCGGGATCTCTGTCTTTCGACGTAAATCTTGGCGGCAAGATTCAGGCGCTCCCTCATTGAATCGATCTGCATCATCAGATCCGGAAAGCGTGACGTAGGCGGCTTGAGCAAAGATTTGAGTTGAGTTAAATACTTCTCTTTCATCTCGAACAAAACCCTCAAACCCCGGAGGAGCTGCTGTTTCTTTTCTATTACAATTTTTGCTAAATCACTTCTATTCGGAACAGCAATTTCGGCCGCCGCAGACGGAGTCGGGGCACGTTTGTCCGCAACAAAATCCGCAATGGTAAAATCAATTTCGTGGCCGACAGCGCTGATAATTGGAATGTTTGATGCAAAAATTGCGCGTGCGACAATCTCTTCATTAAAAGCCCATAAATCTTCCAAAGATCCTCCGCCACGGCCAACAATTAACACATCGACATTCTCTTTTGAATTCATCCATTCAATTGCTTTGACAACCTCTTCAGCTGAACCATCGCCTTGAACTCTGACTGGGTATAACAATATGTCAACGCTGGGATAACGCCTGGAAACAACATTTATTATATCTCTTATTACGGCACCGGTTGGTGAAGTTACAACTCCAATTTTGCCAGGAAGAAATGGAATGGCTTTTTTGTGCTTTGCCTCAAAGAGCCCTTCTTTTGCAAGCTTTTCTTTCAATTGTTCAAACGCAAGTTGCAAAGCGCCAACACCTTTTGGCTCACAGTGATTGACAATCAGATTAAACTTTCCACCCTTCTCATATAGGGAGAAGTTTCCCCTACAAACTATTTCCATTCCATCTTTGATCTGAAATTTGAGCTTGGAAGCAAAACCTTTAAAAAGCGCTGCATCAAGAAGTGTCTTGTCGTCTTTCAGCGAAAAATAAGTGTGGCCGGAGGGAGATGTTCTCAGATTCGACACCTCTCCTACCACCCAAATATTTGAATAGGTCGCTTCAAGAAAAGCGCGAACCTTCTTCACGATCTCGCTGACCGTAAAGATCTTTGGTTCCTTGTCAACAACGGGGACAGGCTTCTCAATACGAGGCCTGTCCTCCTCTTTTTCTTTTATTGCTTTAAAATCCAACGCCTGTTGCTCCATTCTATTTCTCCAAAATCTTTCTCAATTTTTCGATATCATTTCCGGCGGTGCTCATGGAATTCGATTCGCGAGCAACTTTCTTCTTTGTCATCTTTATTCCGTATGCAGAGAGGACTCTCTTCATATCATTATAGTGCTCGTCAATTGAGTTCATAACAGACTCGAATCCGAGGCATGCGGCCTTGACGCGGTTGGAAAACATCAACGGATTGAGATCAAAGAATGCCTTATCGTCATCTTTCGGCTCGATCAAAATAATGTCTCCCTTAAAATTGGGATCGGCCCGATACTGCTCCAGCGTCAGATGCAGTCTGGTGTGAAAAAATGTCCTGAATATCTGGTTCAGCACTGTCATAAATCCTTCGCCGGCCAAACGCCCGTCTTTGGTATGCGGTCTGAATGGATTGTAGCAGACTATCAACTCTGCCCCCTTATCAATCGCGATATCCATCGATGCCGTGTCTTGCACACCGCCATCAACATAATCGTGACCGCCGATTCTGACTGGCCTGTAAAAGCCAGGCATAGCAGTTGATGCCTGAATTGCCTTGGAAATCGGAACATCATGGACTTCATCCGGCCCAAAGACAACTCTACGGGCGCCGTCCAAGAGTGCGGCAATGATGTAGAGTTGCTTGCCGGTCATCTTGGATGTGGTCCTGAAACTATTTGTAAGTTTATTATTTTTAATATTGGTTCTTATATAGTGTTCAATTGGGCTGTTATCAAAGATACCCGACGGCAGGACTTCATAGAGAGACGGCCACTGTTTGCTGGAAAATGCCTTCTTGAGATATGAAAAAGGTCTCAAGAGAAATTCGCTCATGTTGGGCCAATAGAAATGCCAGCCGGAAAATTTTGAAAACTGGCCGGAGGTTCCATCCAGACTCTTGAGCATCTCCTCGGGACCGATGCCGGCAATGAGCGGTGTGGCAAGGAGACTCCCCGCACTGATTCCGACAAATGTGTCAAAATCTGTTACCGAAAAACCGTCCAGATAATCGTTGAACGCTTTTAAGCCCCCGGACATGAAAGAGGCGCCGGTCACAGCCCCGCCGGCAAGGATCAATGCCTTCTTGGCGTTTGGCCTCTTCTTTTTCAAGTCACTCTTTTGGACTATTGTTATACCCATAATTAGTACGTTGGTACGTTAGTACGTTGGTACGTTGGTAGTAAAGCGAAATTTCTCCTTCCAAATCGCAGCGCTGCATTATAGGGTCCTCAATACCAAATGAGGCACCTGACACTCAAATACTGGCTTGCCGTAAACGGCCTGTTACTGCTGGCCCTGGCCGTAACGCTGGCGCTGACCCTCAATATCGGATCTGAAAAGGTTTCTCTATTACACCCCACAGAGACCGGCTTCTCAATTCTTCTATATTCACGTCTGCCAAGGATCTTACTGGGGATTCTCACAGGGATCGCACTTGGAAGCGGTGGAACCGCGTTTCAGGCCCTGCTCAGAAACCCACTCGCCGATCCTTATATATTAGGCGTATCCGGAGGCGCGGCGCTCGGGTGCGTGGTGGGGCTTGCCTTTGGACTCCCCTTCCCGGTCATCGCGATAATCGCATTTGTCTCTTCTTTTTTGACGATGCTCTTTATATATTGGGTGAGCAAATATCACGGGCGCCTTCCGGCACACACGCTTCTTCTGACCGGCGTTATCTTTAACACATTCTCATTTGCGATAATTATGCTGATCCACTCACTTGTCACCATGGAGCAGGCGCATGAGATCCTCTTCACGCTGATCGGCAATCTGGAGATTCACAATTACAGTGTAATTTCTGTGGTCGCTGTTGCGGTGATGGCCGGCTTTCTGATCCTCTGCTCTCTTTCCGGAAAGCTCAACGCAATCTCTCTTGGCGACGAAGTCGCAGGACACTTAGGGATCGACATCAACAGAATGCGTAAGATCGTCTTCTTTGCATCATCGCTTATGATCGGTGCCGTTGTGAGTGTCAGCGGCATGATCGGTTTTGTGGGTCTCTTTATCCCGCATGCGGTAAGATTAATTTTTGGAAGTGACCACAGAATCGTCCTGCCGGCAAGCGGTATCGTTGGCGCAATCTTTCTGGTCTGGTCGGACACGCTTGCTAGGACTATTTTAATGAACAGCCAATATCAGACACAACTCCCGGTCGGCGCAATCACCGCGCTTATTGGCGGGCCGGTGTTTGTATTTTTATTGAAAAAGAATTTTAAATAATGCGGTGAACCGTCTGGCTTTGCCAGCGGTGAACCGAGGGGGTTGGGGGGAAGGAGCGATATACACCAATTGAATTTCATAGAGCGAGTCGTTCCCCCCATTATGATAAACGGGCCGGTGTTTGTATTTTTATTGAAAAAGAATTTTAAATGATAAGGACAGAAAAAATAGCATTTGCTTATAACAAACTCCCCGTCTTGAGCGAGGTGAGTTTCTCCGTCAGCGGCGGAGAATGGCTCGGCATCCTTGGCCCGAATGGCAGCGGCAAGACAACGCTTCTAAAAATACTCTGTGGAATATTAAAACCGCAAAACGGCAAGGTTGAACTGAATGACAGATCTCTCGGTCAGTATTCACAAAATGAAATAGCAAAGATTATAGGCGTTGTCCCACAGGATGCCCCAATTCTCTACCCATTCTCAACGCTTGAGATAGTTTTAATGGGACGCACTCCATATCAAAAGAGTTTTGGCTTTGAGAGTGCCGGCGATATCGAGATTGTCAGAAGGGCAATGGAGCTGACCGATACGTGGCAGTTTCGTGACAGGCCGATTCAGGAGCTCTCCGGAGGTGAAAGACAACGCGCCATCATTGCAAGGGCCATTGCTCAGGAACCAAAGATCCTCCTTCTTGATGAGCCAACTGCATTTTTAGATATCAAACACCAGAAAGAGATCTCAAACCTTCTGTCAAAACTGAACAGAGAACACGGAATGACAATAATCTCTGTCATGCACGACATAAATCTGGCGTCACTCTACTGTAACAGGATCATGCTCTTGAAAAACGGCGGAATCACAAAGATCGGATCAGTCGAAGAGACAATTACTTATGCAAACATCAAAGACGTCTTTGAGACAGAGGTCTATGTTGGAATTAACGATCTCACAAAGAAACCGTATTATATGTTGATGGATGGTAAAAAATGAAGCATCCGCTCGCCACAGCAATCACCCTTTCGGCCATTGCACACATCTTGATCATTGCCGCGTTGACCGGCCTTCATATAAACAAAGACCTGCTGTTCGGAGACGGCAATGGTGGCGGCATTGCATCAATTGGAGGCGATGAGGTGATTGAAATAGAGGTGATGGATTCGTCTTCGATGGGAGTCAAGGCCGCGGTGAAAGAAAAATCATCAACGCCCAGTTTTGGAAAGGGTTCGGATGAAGGTTTTGGTTCCGGAGATGGATCCGGAATCGGCCCCGGCACCGCCCGCGGAAATATTATTTTAACCCAGATCAGAAAAAAGATAGAACGGTCAAAGTTCTACCCGCCGGACGCAAGACGCAATAAAATTGAAGGGAAAACAAAAGTTGAATTTTCGATCAACAAAGACGGGACACTGGCATTTGCCAGAATAAAGGAATCGTCCGGAAATAAGATGCTTGACGAAGCCGCACTTGAAACACTGAAACGCGCACAGCCCCTCCCCTATTTTGAGGAATCAATCTCCGCCTCAATCAAGTTTTCTATTGAAGATTAACCCTTAAATCCAATCGCGACAATATAGATTTCTTTTGAATTTTTCCTGGTAGAAGGTGGGATATATGTTGAAACTTTAGCAAATAGTTTCTTCAAGTCTTTTCTTAATATCTCAGTCTCCGCACCCTGAAATATTTTTGTTGCAAAGCTACCACCCTTTTTCAACACAACTTTGACTACCTCAAGCGCCGTCAAAGTGAGTTCATATGAAATATAGCAGTCCTTAAATGCAAGCCCGCTGGTGTTCGGCGCCATATCAGAAACAATCACATCCGCTTTTCCATGGATCGCCTTTGCAACCTCCCCCTGAACGTCCAGATCCAGAATATCGCCCTCAATATAGAGCCCATTCTTCGGAATCTTTACTTTGATGGGAAGGAGATCGACTCCAACGATAAAACCACCGTCGCCTATCATCTTTGAGATCACCTCAAACCAGCTTCCGGGAGCACATCCGAGGTCGACGATCTTATCACCCTTCTTCACAATCTTAAACTTCTCTTGAATATGCTCAAACTTGTAACTCGCGCGACTGACGCGGCCCTCTTCTTTCGCTTTTTTGTAATAATGGTCTTTGCGCGTATACATAAAATAAAGGCGACCCTCTCCTGGTCGCCCCGCCTCCGCTTAGCTTAATTCTCACAACTCAATCTTATTTCGGAAAAACCCTATCTCTGTCTTTGAGTTCCAACCCCATCGCCAAAATGATCTTTCTCATGGTATCCATGCGGCAGGGAAACCCTCTTTCAATCCTATCGATCGTCAACGCAGAGATCCCTGCCTTTCTGGCAAGTTCCGCCTTGCTCATAAGGAACTCCTCGCGAATCTTTTTAACGTTATTTTTCATACGCTTAAGAACGGCACCCGGCCAGTTTCTTGAGAGCATAATACATTTTTTTAGTCCCCCTCGCAAGAACTTTTGTTAAATATATGAACTTAATTGACAAATAAACTATAATTATATGTCTATTTATGCTAATTAAATATAACAATCAGGCAAAACACCAATGCAACCTAGCTTTTAGAGCTTTTATAATCCGCTGTGATATTGATTAGATATGGCCTTTAGAAGAGGCTTAAATACCAACCCAAAATCCTCTCTCCAAAAAAGAGGTTAATATAGGCGGCCGCCACAAGAAAGGGCCCAAAAGGGATCGCGTACTTCGCCCCCTTCTTCAGCACAAAGATCAGGAAGAGCCCCACCACAGATCCCAACATAGAACTCATAAGTAAAATAAAGATGACTGCCTTCCACCCGAAGAAGGCGCCCAGCATACAGGCAAGTTTCACATCTCCACCACCCAAACCTTCCTGCTTCTTCATCCACTCATAGCCAAGCCCGACAACGCACAAAAATCCGCCACCCACCAAGATGCCCAACATAATATCCAGAATAACCGGCGTAAAACTCCCTTCGGCAAACGCAAGACGTGCCATTGCGCCGGCCGCAATGCCGGGGATTGATATGATGTCCGGTATCAGTCTGTGCTCTAAGTCTATGAACGCGACCACGATCAGGGGGGCAACGAGGAAACAGAAATAAATCAGATATTTTGGGATATCTTGAAAATGAATAAACGTGACCACCGACATTGCCACAGTGAGCAGTTCGACAATAAAATATCTTGCGCTGATCCGTCTTCCGCAATAGCGGCATTTTCCGAGAAGGATTATATAGCTGAATATGGGTATATTGTCATACCACTTGATCTGTTTGCGGCATTTTGTGCAATGCGACCGGGGCGTTACAATTGATTGCCCCCTGGGGAGGCGATAAATGCAGACATTCAAAAAACTTCCGACACACGCGCCAAAAAGCGCCACGGCCAGATAAATGAACCAAATTGGGAACTCCGTTGGCATACAGGTCTCCATGTCTGCATGTCTACAGGGCTCCAAGTCGTCAATAATTTGCAGACATGAAGACTTGCGGACCCGCAGACCTGCCGACTTATTAACACATATCAAAACCATTGTAAATCATTAGGTTATATGTTAACCGGAAATAGCTTATGACGAAATTGGACAAGAAAACAGTTGAGCATATCGCCAAGTTGTCATCGTTAAAATTTTCATCAAAAGACCTGAGCATCTACACAAAGAAATTCACAAGGGTTTTAGAATATGTCGAAAAACTCAATTCGCTTGATGTGACCGGCGTTGAGCCAACGTCACACGCGCTTGATGCCAAGGGAAGCATGCTAGGCGATGATGTGATTGAGAAATTTGTTAACGTTGATGGGATATTGGATAATTCACCTGAAATGGAAAAGAGATTTTTTAAAGTACCCAAGACCGTTGATCGTTAATTGTTTATGGTTAATAGAGAAAATACAATTCAATGCCTTCGTGGCAAGCTGGTAGATAAAAAGACGACTTCTGTCGCCTCGACTGAGGCATATCTAAAAAAAATCAAAGAGACCAACAAGAGGCTGAATTCATTCATTACGGTGTGCGATGACTATGCATTGACCAGGGCGGCAGAGGTTGATAAAAAACTCGGTAGTGGAAATAACGTGGGGCCCCTCGCCGGAATACCGATCGGCATCAAAGATATTTTAACGACCAAAGGGATCAAGACCACATGCGGATCAAAGATATTACAAAATTATATTCCTCCATATTCAGCCACCGCCGTTAAAAAACTGGAAGATGCCGGGGCAATCATTGTCGGCAAACTCAATATGGACGAATTTGCGATGGGTTCTTCGAGCGAACACTCGGCGTTTGGACCGGTAAAAAATCCTGTGAATGAAAAGATGATACCGGGAGGTTCAAGCGGCGGTTCAGCGGCGGCAATTGCGGCGGATCAATGTGTTGTGACTCTCGGCACAGACACCGGAGGATCGATCAGACAGCCCGCGGCCCTCTGCGGAGTCGTGGGATTGAAACCAACATACGGTCGTGTCAGCAGATATGGCCTGGTTGCATTTGCTTCATCTCTCGATCAGATCGGGTCCTTCACACATTCCGTTGAAGACGCGGCAATTGTCCTGAACGTGATCTCCGGAAGGGATAAAAACGACTCAACATCAATTGATAGAGAGGTCCCTGACTTTACAGGTTCGTTAAAGAAAGATATCAAGGGATTAAAGATCGGGGTCCCGAAAGAATATTTCATCAAAGGGACGGACAAGGAAATTGATGCCTCGGTCAGAACGGCGATAGAGAATATGAAAAAGCTGGGAGCTGAAATTGTAGAAATCTCCCTGCCACATACTGAATATGCAGTTCCGTGTTACTATATCATCGCACCGGCTGAGGCGAGCGCAAATCTGGCCCGCTTTGACGGAATCAGATACGGTCACAGAAGTAAAAAGTCGGACGTTCTAAAAGAGCTCTATGAAAACTCCAGGACCGAGGGGTTTGGGCCCGAGGTGACTTTGAGGATTATGGTGGGAACGTATGTCCTTTCGTCCGGATATTATGATGCATATTATAGGAAGGCTCAGTGTGTCAGAACCTTGATCAAAAATGATTTTCAGGATGCGTTCAAGAGAGTCGATGCAATCGTGACTCCCACATCGCCGACGCCTGCATTCAAACTTGGTGATCGACTGGACGATCCGGTCAAGATGTATCTCGCTGATATATTCACAATTCCGGTAAACCTTGCAGGCCTTCCGGCAATATCGATACCATGCGGCAAAACAAAGAAGGATTTGCCGATCGGCATGCAGATTATCGGAAAACATTTTGATGAAGAGACTATTTTAAGAGTTGCACATAATTATGAGCAAATATGAGCCAGTCATAGGCCTTGAGATCCACGCACAGCTTCTGACAAAGACGAAGATGTTCTGTCGTTGCTCCACTTCGTTTGGAGATAAGCCCAATTCAAATATCT
>CAZTCA010000032.1:0-14479 GCA_964612405.1 uncultured Pseudomonadota bacterium | reverse complement strand
ACGTCGACCTTCGGCCTCCTCGCGATGACAAGTCGAATTTCCCGACAGGCTCTATATAATCCGACGGCGATGGCATGGAGTTCTCCCCGCTCACCAGGGTAGGTCGATGCTTGAGACTTCGCGACCCACTTATGGATTGGCGGATCGGAACACCTTCTGGAGCCGGAGCCGGACACAACGGAGTCAGACCCCTGGTGAGAACATTACCTGCCGCAGGCACCATTACAGACTATGGTGGTGGAAAGTTATAACAAAAAAGCCGCACGGTCTATGGGACACGTGCGGCTCGATTAAATTATTGGGAGAAGGAGTGGGGGATGACTTAGGTATGGAGTGAAACGTACTTCCTTCTCCCATGTTTCACCCAAGCTTAATTTCTAGTTTTAACTTTCAAATTGGGGTTTTTTGTCTTATGTTCCACCCGATTAATCTTCGACGGAAAGGAAAATATGTTGCGTACTTTTTTAAAAAATATTCTCCCTTGGCTGGTGGCCGTTGCAATCTTTGGATATCTCTTCAATGAATACTCGATCCAGGGTGTGTATAACTCATTGATATTTATGAATATTCCGCTGTTTATAACGGTCCTGGTCGCCTACTTCCTTGGAATGTATATTCTGGACACGTTTATCATATCAAAAATCTTGAACCACTTCGGACACAAAACAACTCTGAAAGAGCTCCTCCCCGGAAGAGGCGTCACATATCTCATCATGGTTATCAACTACGCCGCCGCACAGGCCGCGTTTGCCCTCTATGAACACAGAAAACATAATGTGCCGATGTCAAAGATGTTCGGCATCTTCGGCATTATCGTTGTCATCGATCTCATGCTTCTTGCGACACTCGCATTCATAACGACATTCTTTACATCGTGGCCATATGATGTCTTTGGAATTGGAATTGAAAGTTTTGTCAGAATTTTTACGGTCGTCGGATATTCCATATTGGTGCTAAACATACTCTTTTGGAGAGGACATTTAGGAAAAATAAATTTCTTCGAAAAGCTGAGAAAGAAGGACTTTTTTTCCGTCTTAACACAAGCGACCTTTAAAGATTATGCAAAAGTAATCCTTCTGAGGCTCCCCGTTCACGCATATATCATGTGTGGAATATACATAGTCTTCATAACGTACAGGACGCACGTTCCGTTCATCAATGTTTTGTCAAACATGCCGATCATATTGTTTATTGGGGCAATCCCCATCACGCCGGGCGGACTTGGATCTACTAATGTTGCGGTTGTAGAATTTTTCAAACCATTTATTACAAGTGAAGCAATTCGAGCCGGAAAGATCTCTGCCGGAGAGCTCCTGCTCTCATTCAGCATTATGTGGACGCTTGGGAATTACATGTTAAAAGCCATCACAGGTTTTATATGTCTCAAATTTGTATCAAAGGACCTGTTCAAAAAGGCGAGCGCCATTGACACCAACACTCCGCCTACTGATATCAGCCACATTGCGGATAATCTGTAATGTCAAGATATTGACGAAATAGCGTCAAATATCCATTATTTAGAGCCTGTCGGGAAATGACACTTTCTGTCATTGCGAGGAGCAAAGCGACGAAGCAATCTAGTGTAACTAATTGATTTCACTGGATCGCCACGTCGACCTTCGGCCTCCTCGCGATGACAAGTCGAATTTCCCGACAGGCTCTATTTACTCAAAAACTGACTTATAACCCCTTATTAACAATATACGTCTCACTGGCGCGGATTTTGCTTAATAGTCAGCGGAGGCAATATGGAGATTATCTCCGGCGAAGGACTGGCAGAGTATTTCCGAGATGATATCAAAAGGCTCTCTCTCGAGCACGGCCTGGAACTATCTGAAATGACTGAGTTTTATCTGGTCAATCTTTTGAGCAGTTTTGAAAAAACTGAAAACCTCTTCACCATGTCAGACGGCCGCTTGGAGGAGGAGCCACTCGCAGTGATGCTTGCAAAGGCCATTAGCGGAGACTCTGCTTCCCAGATACGCCAGTTAAAACATCTTGGCGACACTGCCCTGTATATATCCGGTTTCTTCCCGGAACACATTGAAAGAAGCCTCGTTGATGTCGATTACTACATAAACATGGGGAGCTCTGCATATGCATCTCTCTCCGACTGCTTCATCGGTGACAGGACATTTTCAGAACTCTATAAGGAATTGTCAGACAAATTTCCGAGCTTAACGCACCTCTTGTCGAATGTGGGAAATCCTGAAAATATCAGCTCCGATATTGACCTCATCAAGATCTACGAAAGATGGGTAAAGAGCGGAAACGAGGATCTGAAGTCGATTCTTATCAAGAGCGGCCTCATCCCACAAAAAAAGATCTCCTGTTGATTTATCCATATCAATCTAGTAGTTGCTAAACTAAAGCTCATGCCGAGGAAACTTTTCACACCCGCCTTTTTATTATTCACCGTCATGTTCCTGGCTTCGTGCGGAGACGGAGATTCAACCGCCAGTTTTGATGTCACTGTAGTCACGCAAATGGCTCCATATGTGGATAACATTGTGCCGGCAACTGCCACAGCCGGCGAGACAGTTACAATCTACGGGTTGGGATTCTCCGTGGAATACACAACCAACATAATCCATGTCGGTGAAACCACAACATCCGCAACCGGTTACGATATTGGAGACATGGAATCGATCACATTTGTCGTGCCGGACGATGCGGTTATAGGCGACGGAAATATTTCGGTCACAGTCGGTGAATACACAAGCAACGCCAATATAACTTTTTCGGTTACTGAATGAATAAAACCATTGAAAAGATTATAGGAGAAAAGGTTGAAAAGGTCGTCAAGCTTCACGGCGATGCGTCTTACAGAATATATTATCGTGCGTTTATCTCCGGCGGAAATACCCGCATTGTGATGCAGCTCCCGGAAGGTAAATCGAGCGCCTCAGAAGAAATAACAAATTATAACGGAGAGCATAAAGAATTGCCGTTCATTGACGTCGCCCGTTTTTTGGATTCACTCGGGGTAAGGGTTCCGGAGATTTTTCAGTATAATGCACAAGAGAGGCTCCTGATATTGGAGGATCTCGGAGATGATCTTTTTATCAATCACACGAAACCCGCGGCCATAGATTTATACAAAAAAGCAATAGACCTTCTCATCAAGATTCAGAACGGTTCCGGTTCTTCAAATATGAAATGTGTGGCAATGGATCGTTCATTCGATGAGACACTTTTGAACTTGGAGTTTGATCACTTCAGGGAATATTTCATTGAGGAGCATGTAGGTAAAAAGATGTCTCCAGCGGATTTGAAGATTTTTGAAAAGACGACAAGAGAGATAACGAAACAAATAATCAAAATACCTTCCTGTTTTGTCCATAGGGATTTTCAGAGTAAAAATCTGATTATCAATCCGGATGATTCTCTTTCGGTAATCGATTTTCAGGACGCCCTGATAGGGCCATACGTCTACGACCTTGTGGCATTGCTCAGAGATTCATATGTAGATCTTGAGTGGCCGCTGGTTGAGGAATTGATACAATACTATGCGGAACGTTCTTCGATTAAACACTCCCCTCGACCAAGCTCGGGGCAAGCAAGTGCTCAAGCGCTTAACGACTTTCATCTGGTGACACTACAACGCAAAATGAAGGATGCCGGAAGATTTATTTATATCGATCGCGTCAAGAAAAACCCCAACTTCCTGCAGTATCTGCCGACCACATTGAGATATATAAAAAATGCCTTTGAGAAAGCGAACGAACCCATCGACCACGCTCGGGGCAAGCCAACGAACCAACGAACCAACGAACTATTCAACATATTAAAAAACTACATTCCGGAATGGAAAAAATAAGTTATGAAGCCGCACAGCGACACAATAAAAAAAGCAATGCTTCTTGCCGCCGGCTTTGGTGTGAGACTCAAGCCGCTTACTGATAGCATACCAAAACCCCTGATTCCTATCTCCGGAAAATCTGTGATTGAATATAATATTGAGCTCCTGAAAAATGCCGGAGTCAACGAGATCGTCATCAATCTTCACCATCTGGGCAAGAGTATAAAAGAATATATCGGAAGCGGAAGGAAGTTTGGAGTAAAGGTTACATATTCTGAAGAGCCTAAAATTTTGGGGACCGGTGGCGGAATAAAAAAGGCTGCAAAATATTTCAAGGATGGTCCATTTTTTGTTGTTAACTCCGATGTCCTCATCAATCTGGATCTCAACAAAATATCGGCTTATCATTTTAAGAAGAACGGCGCCGCAACCATGGTCGTGAGAAAGATGGCCGTCGGCGAAAATTACGCAAAGCTAGATATCGTCCCGGGGGGAAAGCTCAGAGGTTTTGGAAACGGCCGATACATGTTCACCGGCGTGCAGGTGCTCGATCCTATCATCTTTAAATATTTAAAAACGCCGTCCTGCCTGATTGAATCCGGCTATAAACAGCTCCTGTCACACAAGCTCGCCGTTTACGCTTACATACACCATGGCTACTGGAACGATATCGGAACACCTGAGAGGCTGAAGGCCGCAATGAAACGTTTTGATAGACTAACGAGATAATACAGAGACGGTTTCAATGTGATATGTCTGTGGAAACATGTCAAGAGGTTGCGTGGACTCAAGAGAATATTTGTTTTCAACTAAAATCTTTAAATCCCTTGCAAGCGTCGTCGGATCGCATGACACATAGATAATGTGACGCGGATGAATCTTTATCAATTCGTTCAAAATATCTTTACAGCCATCGCGCGGAGGATCGACAATTACGCAATCGAATTTGGTCTTTTCGCTCACAAAATGTTTGACAGCCGCCTTGGCGCTCATGCAGATAAATTTCACGTTTTCAACATTTAGGCTCTCGGCCTCCCTGACGCCGAGACTTATCCCTTTTTGATCGGAATCCGCGGCAATCACAGAATTCACCGAATCCGAAAACGACATTGTTATGTTTCCGCTCCCCGCATACAACTCCAGAACATTTTTTATCTTCTTTTGTACAACAGTATCTTTGACGAGCTGTTTCAGATTTGCGTTCTGACCGCTGTTCACCTGCTCAAACGGAACTTCACTGTTCAAAAGTCTCTCCTTCTTGTGCTCTTCAATAGATTTTTCGGAAATCATACACTCATCAATTTCTATAACTTCATGAGTCCCCAAAGCAAAAAATCCGACACGGCCCTTGGTATCCTTGTGCAGTCTCAATCTGGTTCTGTAATTCCATATCTGCGGCGACGGGATAGCCGGCAAAACATTTGGCTCCTCAAATCCGCCAATTCTCCTCAGCTGTTCTTCAACAACAAGCTGTTTCCACAATATCTGCGCCGCGTAGTCGATATGTTGCCATTGACATCCACCGCACCTCCCAAAATATTTGCACTTCGGGGTATTTCTATTCTTCGACTTTGTGATAACTTTTATCAAATCCGCTCTGAGATAACCTTTTTTCTTCTCCGTAATTTTACATTCAATCTCATCTCCGGGAACAGTCATCTGAACGAATACAGGAATGCCTTCGACGAAACCCATTCCGTCTCCGCCATAAACCAACTTTTCTATAGTCAATCCTATTGTATCTGACATCTCTATATCCTGTTTAAGCGGCGGGCTTCCCCTCGCCGACAATGAGCCTTAAAGAGTTCGGGTGATTCTTAAATTTCCTGTCACCATGTCCGTAGCCAATTTTTCTTATCTTCCATATCGGGTTGTCACAAAATTCTTTTACAATCGTTTTCATAATTGCAGCCCCTGTCGGCGTCACTATCTCACCTTTAATAGGCAAATGCATGAGCGGCAGACCTTTGAGGATTTCTAATGTTGCCGGTGCCGGCACCGGCAGTTTCCCGTGTTCACACTTGACCCAACCTTTGGTCATCGGCAGTGGCGATGCATATATTTTTTTAAATTTGAAATAGTCGAGCCCAATAGCGGCCCCGACAATATCTACAATCGAATCGATCCCACCAACCTCGTGAAAATGGACTTTATCGACCGGAATTCTGTGCACTCTTGCTTCGGCACGGGCAATTATATCAAATATCGACAGGGAAACATCCTTGATACTCTTTTTCAGTGCTGATTTTGATATGAGTGAGGCGATATTTTTATAATGTCTGTGATGCCTCTCATCGGGGTCAACATTAACATTAAAATTAATACCGCCGATTAGTCCCCTGCCCTCTACCGCTCTTGAAATGTTATAACCTTTCAGCTTCAATTTCCCCAACTCTCTTTTCAGATGAGAAAACGGAAGACCCGCATCCAGCATCGAGCCGATCACCATGTCACCTGCCACTCCTGAAAAACAGTCAAAATATCCTATCATATTATTTTACCATCTGCACTTCGACCTCGATGATTGCCCTCTTGGTTGCACTCTTTATTTTATACATCCACTGCCCGATCTGAATATCATCTCCGATGCGCGGGATATAACCAAACTCTTCCAGTAAAAATCCCGCAACCGTCTCATAGTCTCCTCTTGGAATGTGCAGTGCAAGTTTTTCGTTTGCCTCTTCAATCTCCATATGCCCGCTCACCAGATAGTGATTTTCGCCGAGAGCCTTCCAATGCTGTGTTCCGAGCTCATATTCATCTTTGATATCTCCCACTATCTCTTCCAGCACATCCTCCAACGTGATCAGACCGACCGCCGCACCATATTCATCAACAACAACGGCCATCTGCTCACCTTTGCTTCTCATGACCAAATAAAATTCATGCAGAGGCATCCCTTCATGAACATACAGAACCGGCTTTATCAAGTCATTAATATTTGTGCTCTCGGAGAACATGCAATCCAGGCAATCCAGAACACCAATTATGTTATAAGCACGATGTTCAAATACGGGAAGTTTTGAAAGTCCTTTCAGATCGAAAATTTTGAGGGCGCCGTCACGTGTCGTTGATATTGGAATGCTTTCAACATGAACAAGAGGAACCATCACGTTCTCAACATCATTATTTGCCAGATCTAAAATTTTGGCAATCATCCTTCTTTCAGACATAGGAACATCTGACTGTGCCTGAGACTTCATCATCAACCCAAGCTCTTCCCTCGTAATTCTGGGCTCCCCTCCAAAGTGATGCTGGACTCCGCCAAGGAGCATGGTGGTAAATCTGGAAAGGATCCAAACAAGCGGTAGCATGGCATACATTGTCATGATCAGCAGAGGCGCAACCCTCTCGATAATCTTGTTTGCATAATGTTGAAAGATGCTCTTTGGCAAAACTTCTCCAAATATCAGAACAATCGGAGAAAGGAGAAGTGCCCACACTTCTGATGCCTCGCCATAATTTGCTATAAGATAGAAAGTGGCAATAGTTGATGCCGCCACCACAGAAATGTTTGTCCCCAAAATTACAGTGCTGAAAAACTGTGCGGGATGCCTCACGAACCACATTGCGGTCTTTGCACCATGATTCCCCCCGCTGGCTCTTGCTTTCAATCTCACCTTATCGGCCACAACGAGAGCAATCTCACTGCCGGAAAAGAAAACTTCAACGGAAAGACAAACAACAACTATAAATATGGTTATCGCTAAACTCATCACTCTCCTCGAAAAATTGCGTCAAAAATATCATCCATCGTCACAACGCCCACAGGCTTGCGTTTTTTGTCGACGACAATCGCCATATGAATCTTCAGTTTTTGAAATTCTCTCAAGGTCTCTTCAATCGTAGCCGTTCGGGGGGTAAAAAGAGCCGGACGAATAATATCCTCCATCTCTCTGATCGTACCCACTTTCAACTTTCTTATCTCTGAAAAGAAATCTCTCACGTGCAGGATGCCAACAATATCTACCGGATCTGAATCATAAACAGGAATTCTGGAAAATTGCGTCGCCCTGATCTGCTCCAGTGCGGAATCGCCGCTCGCATTAATCGATAAAGAGAACATCTCCTCTTTTGGAGTCATTATCTTATCAATTGTTTTGTCTCCGATATCAAAAACTCTCTGGATCAACTCGCCTTCCGCTTCTCCGAGGGAGCCCTCTTCATATCCAAGATCGACCATCTGTCTGAACTCTTCCTCTATTATCATAGAACGTATCTGATTCGGATCTCCGCCAAAAACCAGAATTGCCTTGTCTGTCAGTTTCAGAAGTAAAATTCTGACAGGCGCCACAATTTTCGAGAATAGGCGAATGATAGATGCAAGCGCCGGAGCCAGAAGGGACGCGAAACGAATTCCGACATTTTTTGGGATCACCTCTCCAAAAATAACCACAAGAGTTGTCGACACCGCTACGGACAATAAAAGTTTGGACTGCCATTCATAGCTGTCGAGATGATTATAAAGAAAAGATGCGACCAGAATAGAGATTGCAACATTCACCAACTCGTTACCTATCAGGATGGAAACAAGAAGTTGCCGCGGCTGGGAAAGCGCCTCTATCACCTGTCTTTTATATTTACTTTTCGAAGATTTGAGTTTTGCCAGCTCACTTCTCGAGAGCGAAAAAAGAGATGTCTCGGAGCAGGAGAAGAGCCCGGACATGAACAACATTAAAATTATGACAATTAATTTAATTTCCATTAAAATTTATGCTCGAATCCGACCCGTGACAGGGGTATGTCAATTCCATGAACATCCACCGCAACAACCCCCTCGCCTTCTATCACCTCGCCGATCTTTGTTACGGGATGTCCAAACGTCGGCTGAACCACCTTGAGCATCTTTTCAAAGAGTTGGAGTTTCTCATTTGAAATTGTAAAGGCAAGTTCATAATCCTCTCCGCCGGTCAAAGCAAGCGCATAAGAATCTTTGTAACAGGCATTGGTCCCCTCTTTGAAATTTTCGGGCAGTGGCAAAAGCGAAGAGTCGATCTTTATCCCCACCTCACTTGCGCGTGAGATATGCCCGAGATCTTGAGCAAGGCCGTCGCTCACATCAATCATTGATGAAACACAACCGGACGCAGAGAGCCAGCCACCGGCGGCAACTCTTGGAATTGGATTATTGTGCAATTTGATAAATTCGCGTACGTCCAAACCGCGGGTCCCTTTCTCGAGGCATGACAGCCCGAGAGATGAACCGCCCAGTGTTCCGGTCACATATACACTGTCACCCGCCTTGGCGCCTGAACGAAAAATCGATTTACCACTTTCAACATCCCCCACCACCGTGAGAGACAGGAGAAGCCCTCCCGCACTCTTGCAGGTATCTCCTCCGGAGAGTATCATCCGATGGTTGGACGCAACAGACGACATTCCGGCAAAGACCGCATCAATATCACGTTCCGGAAAATTTTTCGGAATTCCAATTGTGACAAAATAGTAGAGAGGCTTTCCTCCCATTGCGGCAATGTCACTCACGTTGACAGAGAGAGCCTTCTTGCCCAAATCCTGAAATGTGGTCCATTCGGTCTTAAAATGAACTCCTTCAAAAAGCGCATCGGTCGTGACAAGCCAATCCCTTCCGGCATCTGACCTGATCACAGCCGCATCATCACCCACCCCCTGAATAAGCCTGTCTGCCTTTACAGGAAAGCCGTGTGAGACCCGTTCTATTAATTCAAATTCGTTCATTCAGGTTTCAATATTTCCACGTCACACTGGACCAGCTTTTTAAAATCTTCCGCATCTTTTGAATTGCCGACGATTTTACCCCAATGCATGGGGATTGCAAGCCTAGGTTTTATCACATTCACAACCTCGGCGGCCTCCTTGGCCGTCATTGTATATGTGCCGCCCACAGGCATCAATACGGTATCGGCCTTCGCTTCCGCCATCTCAGGCGTCACATCCGAATCCCCTGCGTGATAGATGCGCTGGCCGTCCAACGTTATAATATAACCAACCCAGTTGTTGGACTTCGGATGGAAATCCTTCTTCATATTATAGGCCGCTATTGCTTTGATTTTTATCTTGCCAACCTCAACGGACTCGCCGGGCTTTATAGACTTGATCTTCACGCCAGCCAATTTCGGTGCGCAATCAGGGGTTGCAATGATCACTGTCTCCGGTTTTGATAATTTTTCTACATCAGGCAGTGAACAATGATCAAAGTGTTCATGAGTAATGAGGATTATATCTGCCTTGGTTTCAAAATTCTTCAACTCCCACGGGTCTATATATATAACCTTTGAACCCTCAACCCTGAAACTTGCATGACCGAGCCAGTGAATCATATTACCCCCTTCTGCGGTCATTTTTTCTATGTCATTTTTTCTATTGATTTAGATGGCCGCTAGGAATACAATGTTAGTCCGTTTAGTGGCTTCTTTTCAACAAAAAACAAAGGGTCTGCCCGCGGGCAGACAGGGAGGGTAAACGCATGAAAAGATTAGTAAAAGTGCTCGTAGTGGCAGTGCTGGTCTCATTTGTAGCGGCATGCAGTGGAGGCAGTAGCAGTGGCAGTAGCAGTAGCAGTACAACGTCCACAACATTCGACTCGATCGGCGATCTGCCGAAGGTGACGGCACCCGTGGTGGATGCGGCGACAGGAAGTGTTGTTGTGCCGACAAAATCAATTTTTAAAACAGCAACAGCAGGGATTCCATTGGATGGCATCGGAGAAGCGATAGATGAAAACAGTTCAATGGCGGCTTGTGAAATGGCAAACAATTTACATGAGATATTCGACGCCAGCGCACAGGCAGACCTGACCCTCTGCTATGTGCAGGAGACCTTTGAAGCAAGTGATCAGTCGGTGGATATCTATGACGGCAACTGGCACGTCTTTACACTTCAGTTTGAAGATGAGACCGAAGAAGGTGGCGGACCGCCGGATCATGTGAGAATGAAAATCACCAAATCCGGAGACGCCATCACCGGTTTTGAACTGTATTCTTGTGCAAGCAACACCAAGAATGAATATATCTCACAAACTCTGACCGTGAATGCCGGCGGCGGATACGATGTTGATATTGCGGGAGTTGGAACCTTCTCTGACGGAGAAGGAACAGGCTCACACTATGTCTCTGTTGATGGTGAAATGAATTCCAGCGGCAATTTCACATCCAAAACCATCACGACAAAATTCAAGGGGATTTGGGATGAGAACGAAAACTGGTCAGAAGGTGTATTTGGTCAAGGAGCATCCAGTTATACATTTAGTGGTTACCAAAAAGGTGATTACACCGGCGGTTCATATGAGAACGCCGTCTATTCAGAGGGTCAGTTGATCAATACGGCTACGGCCGATATTGGGGACACAGCCCTCGGAGATGGCGCCATCAGTGCCAACCTTTCCAACGTGTTCGGACCATATACATGGGCGGATCTCGGTTATTCTGAAGGATGGAATGGTGATACGACGGAGATTGATGCAGTAACCGCGGCAGACTGGATCACGGCATCTGAGGCGGGAACAATTCCTGCGGCAACGGGAACGACACCGACGATCAAGGACACATACGCCGGCCTTTCAATAGCATTTACCGACGCTCCGTCATATGTAGAATATGATTGTGACGGCACATCCGAGGCAACTGTTACAGTTCCGGCCAATCTCGATTCCGGGGCTTGTCAGTACTATTCGCTGGGGCGCGAGTGGGTAAATTGTTATGATACAATTCAGCCTGACGGCGGAGATGTCGAAATGGGCGATCTTGCGAAGTCATATTCGCAAGCGGGAACTTGTGGAATTGAACAGACCTCCGATATCGAAAGCGGTAAAGTTGAGAATTCCTATTCGGTTGATGTATCTTCTGAATCTAGTATAGTTATCACATTCACTGCGACTTCTGGGGGGTGTTCCATTGATGACGATGGGGGAACAGACTGCTCAATCTGTTCAGTTGGCAACGATGGCGTTATAACAATTGATGGTTGTTCTACGCCCAATTCAAGCGACGGCGATGCGACATGTAATGCCACATTCACACCTGTATCTGAATAGATTTTCTTAGTTCTATACACAAAAAGGGCGGAAGACAACTTCCGCCCTTTTTTATTGCCTTAGCGAAGAGGACAAAATACTGTTGAAAAAAGCAAGTCATTGCGAGCCCTCTGGGCGAAGCCTGCCGGCAGGCAGGCAATCCAGTGAATTCACGAGATTGCCGCGCTCCCTGATGGGAGCTCGCAATGACATTCTATATATGAACATTCAAGATAGCGCGAAAGAAATCGGATTCACATCGGTTGGAATCGTTAAGTGTCGGACACTTAACGATGAACTCTTCCATCTCAAAGAATGGATCGGTAAGAATTATAACGGCGAAATGAAATGGCTGGAGAGAGATCCATCCAGACGAACGGATCCTGCAAAGGTTTTGGACGGTTGTAAGACGGTGATTGTTTCAACCCTAAAATTTGATGATATGCCGCTCAGAAAAAACCGTTCCAGCAGTTCCAGCCGCTTGAACCGCTCATCAAGCGCTGAAGCGCTTAAGCGCTCAAACGCTGAAACGCTTAAGCTTCCTAAATATCTCCAACACGAAGATTATCACAAAGTCGTAATGGAAAAATTGGAAGCCCTCACCGAAGAGATAAAAAAAGAATACCCAAATGCAAAATTCAAATTCTACGTCGACACCGGCCCTGTTCTTGAAAAAGCTTGGGGGGTAAAAGCAGGTCTCGGTTTTATCGGCAAAAACACCCTTCTCATCTCTCCCGAACACGGTTCCCAACTCGCCATTGGGATTATTCTCTGCTCAGAACACGTCGAAAACCAACGCACCAACCTGCCTGCCGGCAGGCACGGCGCACCAACCTGCCTGCCGGCAGGCACGGCGCACCAACGCACCAGTTGCGGCTCTTGCACCAAATGTCTGGACGCCTGCCCGACGAAAGCCCTCAAGGCCCCGTATATCCTCGATGCGCGGCTCTGCAGATCTTACAAGTTTTTCATTGAAAAGGCTGATGGCGGATGCGATACCTGTCAGGACGTTTGTCCGTTCAATAAACAGGAGGCTTGAAATGTCTAAAAAAGAAAAATCAAAATTCATGGAATCTTTTCTCATTCACGGAAGCGATGTGTCGCCCCGTTGGGATTACAGCCACCACCTGAATCCGCCGATTACAGAATCTGTAACATTCCGTCTGGAAAGTGCCGAACGCGGAGCAGAGGCCTTTGCCTGTTATTCACAAATGATAGAGAATATCGACAAACCAATATACGTCTATGAACGACTTGCGGAACCGACTTGCGGAATGCTTGAAGACCGTTTGGCAAATGCCGAGGGTGGTGAATCAGCACTCACGTTTTCAACCGGCATGGCGGCGATTTCCGCAATCACCTCCCTTCTCACAAATGCCGGAGATCATATTGTGAGTCATGACTCGATTTATGGATGCACTTATTCCCTCTTTTCAATCTGGATGCCCAAACGCGGAGTTGAAACAACATTCGTAAATATGGTCAAAGAGGCGGACTGGACAAAACACATTAAAGATAATACCAGAGTCATCTATTTTGAAAGTCCGATCAATCCTACATTGGAGCTGATTGATATAGAAAAAGTCTCAAACCACGTTAAAGAACTAAACAAGAAGAGACCGGAAGACAAACGTATATATGTTGTAGTGGATAACACTTTTGCGTCTCCACTTTGTCAACGACCGCTGGAATATGGAGCAGATATAGTTCTTGCAAGCCTCACCAAACATATCGGCGGATTCAACACAACCATGGGGGGCATTGTTGTGGTTCCAAAGAGCATGTACAATGCGCTCCTCCTCTATCGAAAAGATTTTGGAGGTTCTCTCCATGGTCGAAGCGCCTGGCCGATTTTGGTC
The DNA here is from genome assembly GCA_964612405.1 of uncultured Pseudomonadota bacterium. Lineage (GTDB taxonomy): Bacteria > UBA10199 > UBA10199 > 1-14-0-20-49-13 > CAZTCA01. Next base: position 828 of record CAZTCA010000032.1, on the reverse strand, counting down.
TATGGCCTGCCCACTCTCGCCACAAGAATCCGTCAACAAACAGAAACCGCCAAAAAACTTGTAAAATTTCTGACCAGCCATAAAAAGGTTCGTGAAGTATGTTATCCGGGGCTTGAAACCTTCCCACAATATGAATTGGCCAAAAAACAGATGAAGGGCTATGACGGCGAGTTCATTCCGGGACCGATGATCTATGTTATATTGGATGGCAAACCTGAAGAGGCCAAAAAACGTGGCGCAAAAGTGATTGATTGGCTGGCAAAAAATTCGACGTGTTACACATTGGCCGTCAGTCTCGGTTGTGTAAAGACCCTTGTTGAGCACCCATCATCTATGACACATTCGGCAATCCCCCTTGAAGAACAGATCAAAGGTGGGCTTGAGCCGGGCGGCATCAGGATCGCCGTTGGTCTCGAAGACCCAAAACACCTGCAGGAAGACCTCGAGAAGGCCCTAGAACAGATATAGAGGAAATAGCGCTTGAAATGCTCAATCTGGTACGCTAGTACTCTAGCGCTCTAGCGCTCTAGTAGATACTGAGGGCAAATAAAGAGGCAATTTTTGCTTGCTAGAGTACGAGAGTACTAGCGTACTAAACGGGGCAGTAGCTCAGTTGGGAGAGCGCGGCGTTCGCAATGCCGAGGTCGTGGGTTCGACCCCCATCTGCTCCACATGGTTCTTAGGTAAGCCGGTGGTGACAACCACCGGCGAGTCCTTAGAACCGTGGGCCCTGAGCTTGTCGAAGGGCACATTGTTCATTAACAATTACAGCTAGTTAGGGCGCTTAGCTCAGTAACAGCGCATCTGCTGTTGTGGGCGCTTGGCTCA
>CAZTCA010000031.1:0-14517 GCA_964612405.1 uncultured Pseudomonadota bacterium | reverse complement strand
CTCTTAATTGTAGTACTCTTCTTATATCTGAATCTGTATCTTCTGAGATCTGTAAGGATCTGAAGATAGCATATGTCATGATTAGAAATCTGAAGATTTAAAATCTGGTTCTGGGGTCTGAGGTCTAGGTTTTTGATTATAACATTGAGCCTTCCGAATTTACAGCATGTCCTGTCACTATTACGGCAGCTACACTGTATATTAAAGAGTTGCAGTTAGCTGTTTAACCGTGTATTTTACCGGTCTATGAAGAGATTGCTGGGGGTCCTTTTCATATCATTTTTTCTATCAGGCGTTGCCCATTCTGCAACGTTTGACCCCGGCCTCAAGTGGAAGACCCTAAAGACCGATAATTTTCTGATACATTATAGTGAAAAGCTGGAGGATGTTGCCAGAAATTCTGCACGCTATCTGGAAGAGGCCCACGAGCGCCTCGTGCCAAAGATCGGCTGGGACCCCTGGGGTCGCACAGAGGTGGTGATTGCGGATTCGGAAGACAGGGCAAACGGAAGTGCTTCGACCCTCCCTTATAACTGGGTGAATTTGAGAGTCGCCGCTCCGGATCCTGATAACGTTTTGTCTTTTTATGATAACTGGATGCGACTTCTCATCATGCACGAATACACACACATTCTACACATCGATCAGGTGTATGGTGTTATGAAGGCCCCGCGCTGGGTGTTGCAAAAGGTCGTGTCTCCAAACGGAACGGTCCCCGGATGGATACGAGAGGGAATAGCGGTTTATGACGAGACAAGTGAGTCAACGACCGGCCGCGGCTACTCGACATATTCAGACATGCTTTTACGCACCGCAATGCTGAACAAGAAATTTCCAAGACTCGATCAGATGGACGGTCTTGGATGGCGCTGGCCTTCGTACCAGAGCATGTATATTTACGGTGTCAAGTTTCTGCAATATCTCTCTGATACTTATGGTGAAAAGAAGTTGATGGAGTTTAACAATCGACTTGCTGGGTCCCCGTTTCTATTTCTTCTGAACCATCAGGCGCGTAATACATTCACTGACATCGAGTTTGATTCCAAAAAAGTCAATACGCACTACACAAAGGTAAGAAAAAAGGGATCACCGAGGAGTAAATCATTTTATAAATTATGGGATGATTGGACGGCGTCTCTTGAGAAAAAATATGCAGAAGAGGCAAAAAAGCTGGAAGCGGTTGGAGTGACTCCATTTGAAGTCGTTGCAACCGGCGAGACGGTTATCTCCTCTCCGGCCCTGTCGCCGGACGGAAAATATCTTGCCTATGCGCGAGAGAGGATGAAAGGGCCGTCAGAATTACATCTTGTGGATCTTGAGACAGGCAAAAACAAAGTTATAAAGAAGAAACTAGTCGCAACTGACATTGCATTCAGCCCCGACTCAAAAAAGATTGCATATTCGATGATCGGGAGTTGGAAAACATACAACAGTTACAGTGATATCTGGGAGTATGACATTGAATCCAAAAAAACAAAAAGGATCACCAGCGGTGAACGTGCGAAAGATCCGTTTTATTCGCCGGATGGTAAGAGGATTATTTTTGTAAAACAGAATGCCGGAACAGGCTGGCTTGCCGAAATTGACATTGAGTCAAAAAAGGTCACAGACTTAAAATTCGACAACTCTACATATTGGCAGTTTGCAGATCCGGCAATCTCTCCTGACGGAAAAAAACTTGCGGTGACTTCCTGGCAATTCTTGAAAGGTTCTAAAGAAGTGGGAAGGTGGGATATTTATGTTTACAATTACAAGGCAGGCAAAATATGGAACGTCAAAAAAATAACAGATGATATTGCTCTCAATTCACATCCTGTCTGGTCGAAAAACAGTAAAGAGATCTATTTTGTATCCGACAGAACCGGGATTAATAATATATATAAAGCCAGCAAAAATGTCGGTGCTTCTAAACGTGTCACAAACGTCATGACCGGGGTGTTTCAGCCGGCACTCTCACCTGACAATGAGACTTTATATGTAAAATATTATAACGGAGACGGATATGATTTGAGAAAAACATCACTCAAAAAAGAGAAGAAATATTCAAGCGAACTGCAAGAGACATTTGTGAAGTTGACCGGCAAAAAAGGGAAATCGATAGACACAAAAAAATTCAGCGAGAACTGGGCCGATAAACTTTCCCCTAAAAAATATAATCCGTTCGGAAAATCCCTTTTTCTACCAAGGTTTGTGATCCCCAATGTTGCAATTCTGGACAGTGCCGTTTATCTCGGCGCATTTACCGGTGGCGCAGATGTGCTCCGGTGGCACAACTGGACAGCGGGTGTTAACTATCGGACAGATTACGCATCAAATGTCGGCTACTTTTTTAATTATTGGTATAATCGTTATAAGCCTACTTTAAGTCTTGGAATGGCCTCATATTCGGTGAAGTACGGAACTATCTATACGTTCTGCACGGCGGTGGATGCGGACGGCAATTGCACAAGCTCATACAACAAAAGGCTGTTTGAAGAGAGAATCAGGGGGGCGGCCGGTGTTTCATATCCCTACGGGAGTCATTCGTTTTCTGCCAGATATTTTTATGAGGACAGGGGATCCAATCTCTCATCCGCAGAATTTAACGGCCTGGTGAATGTCGGTTCGGAGCCAACGCTGGGAAGATACTCAGGTCTGAGTCTGTCGTATGGATATGGAAAGGTGGCGAAGTATCCGGCGTCGATCAGTTATGAGAACGGAAGGCGTTTTGTATTTAATTTTACAATAACAGATAAATATTTAGGAAGCAGTGAGATTAACGAGCAACAGATTATTGCCGCAGATTATCGTGAATATATCAGCCTTCCGATTGATAATCACGTCATAGCATTACGTGTCAAAGGTGGTTGGGCGTGGGGTGACGAACTGACGCAGGGAACATTTATTATGGGTGGTGCTTTGGGCGAAGGTGCATTTGGAGGAGGTGATAGTCTCTTCTATTTCCCGCTCAGGGGTCTTCCAATCGCCGCACTTTCAAGAACGCGGTCGCTCCTCTTTTCATTCGAATACAGGATTCCGGTCGTTTCGCCTCAGCGCGGACTTGGGACCGCACCGTTCTATGTTGAAAATATCCACTTTGCCCCGTTTGCGGATTATGGAAATGCTTGGAACTCAAGCTCGAACACCGTTGGCAACGGGCAATACTTCTTCAACGATTTCTTCCTCTCTACCGGCGCTGAATTTAGAGGCGACTTCATTATCGGCCACGGCCTCCCCGTCACCGGTCGCCTAGGCTATGCAATCATTGTTGTGAACCGCGATCGCATTGCCGCAATCGAAGACCCGCTCCTCAAAACCCCCGCCAAATATGGGATGATTATCCTGCAATTAGGAACGTCGTTTTAGAATTTTATAAACCAATCCCGTAACAACAATTGCTCCCACAACATCCATAATATAATGTTGTTTCACGAGAACTACGGAGATTGCAACTATTGCTGTGAGTAGCGCTATCCAGTAGGCGATTTTTTTATTATGATTCCAAAGAATCAAAGCTCCACCAAGGGGGAATGAAACGTGGAGAGACGGAAAACAATTAACGGGGTTATCTATTAAATAATAAAGATAAGTCAGAAAATTCATGACACCCGTTGCTTCACTCAAATCAGGACGCGTCATTCTAACAGGAACAAGTAGAAAAATAATAAAATGAACGGTCATAACAGCCAAAAAAAATTTACGTGCTCGTATAAATAAAGATGGATCGTCAAGACCAATATAGATTAAAATTATTGCGATAAAGACAAACATGTATCCTAGAATAAATATCGGCAAAAATGGAATTGAAGATTCAAATGGGAGGCTCACATCATAGAAATGCGTGTGAGTCATATTTATAAAACTGCAAAGATAATAGCCAATTAGAAAATAGGCGATCAGGATGCCGAACCACTTGTTTTTGAATTTTAGTTCTTCCCCTGTCATCAGCTCCTTTTACTCGAGCTTTTTTATTCTTGTCAAGCGGGATAAGCCTTGCTAGTACCCCTGATTCAACATGACCCGCCACTAAGACGTTGGCGGGTAAGATGCTGTAACACTCACTGTCACAATAAAGTCGCCAGTTCGTTAACAGCATCTAAAAGGAGATTATATGAACAAAGAGGCAGTTGAAAAGGTATTGGAAGAACAGGTCAGACCGCGCCTCATGGCAGATGGCGGTAATATCGAATTGGTCGACGTTAAAGATAATAAAGTCTTCGTTCAGCTTCAGGGCGCATGCGGACACTGTCCAGGTGCCGCAATGACACTAAAGATGGGCGTTGAAAGAATATTAAAGCAGGAATTTCCTGAGCTCGAAGAGGTCGTCCCGGTTCAACAGCACACAGGTTGCTGTGGCGGCCACTAGGAACATCCCATCGAATTTCCGCAGTTTACACATTTATAACAGGAGCCGTTCCTGATCGTCACGTGTCCGCACTGGTCACAAAATGGCGCATCTCCCATCATCTGTGTTAGATGTTCCGTGACCGCAGATGAGGCGCCTGATGTTGTCATGACAGATGTCTTTTTTACTGTCTTCATCAGCGCGGGCTGAGGAGCCTTTGCGGTCTCTTTCGGTGCTTCTTTGATTGTCTTGATGCTCACTACTGCCGCGCCGCTGGATGTGACAGCGGTTTTTATTTCAGCAGAATTCTTTGCCTCTTCGGCCAGCGTATCGGTAATCTTCTTTTTATCAGATCCGTTTTTACCCAGATTGCGGGCCAAGTCCTCATCATTTGGTTTTACCTGAACAAAATCTGTCCTTCCAAGATACTCCATGCCGAGCACCCTGAAGACGTAGTCGATAATGCTCGTTGCCATCTTTATGTTCGGGTGATCACAAACTCCCTGCGGTTCAAAACGTGTGAATGTAAAACAGTCGATATATTCCTCCAGCGGGACGCCGTATTGAAGCCCCAGAGAAATTGCGATTGCAAAACAGTTCATCATGCTCCTGAATGCGGCCCCCTCTTTGTGCATATCAATAAAAATTTCGCCGAGTGCGCCGTCTTCATGTTCACCTGTTCTTAAGTAAACTTTCTGTCCGCCAACGCGTGCCTCTTGTGTGAAGCCCGTTCTCTTCTTTGGCAATCTCCTTCTGCGGAGAATAGGTTGTGCCGCAACGGCTGGCTCAACATCGACATTCTTACCTTTCTTCTTCTCATCATTTATGCTCGACAATGGTTGTGCGTGTTTCGATCCGTCACGATAAAGCGCTACTGCCTTCAGACCGGAACGCCAGCTCTCTTCATATATCTTCTCGATCTCTTCCACCGTTGTCTCGTTAGGCAGGTTTACTGTCTTTGAAATTGCGCCGGAGATAAACTTCTGTGCGGCGGCCATCATCTTCACATGCGACATGGGGGCCAAAAACCTTTTGCCGTATTTGCCGCATTTATTTGCGCAGTCAAATACCGGGAGGTGCTCATCCTTCAAGTGCGGCGCACCTTCAATTGTCATTTTTCCGCAGATATGGATATTTGCTTCTTCGATTTGTGAATCTATAAATCCAAGCGCTTTCAAAAGATTGAAACCGGGGGTTTTGTATTGCTCAGGAGTGAACCCGAAACGTTTCAGTGCATCTTCGCCGACAGCGGTCGGTGTAAACGCAAAAGTAATGTCAAAAACACCAAGGAGTGCCTTTTCAATCTTTTGCAGATCTTCGTCTGTAAATCCCTTTGCCTTGAGAGACTCGGCATTGATCTGGGGCGAATTCTTCAGCGAAGAGGTTCCTCTGATGTAAATTTCAATATCCTCAACCTCCTCTTTGTTATAGCCAAGCTTGTTTAGTGCCAGTTTCAGAGACTGGTTAACAATTTTAAAGTAACCGCCGCCGGCCAGTTTCTTGAACTTGACTAGAGAATAATCCGGCTCAATGCCTGTTGTATCGCAATCCATCAAGAGGCCAATCGTTCCTGTTGGTGCCAACACAGTTGCCTGAGCATTTCTCAGACCGTTTCTGGCACCTTCAGTGAGCGCTTCATCCCAGATATCCCTTGCCGCTTTTGTTAGATCAGCCGGCGCATCTTCTATTTTGAACGCTTCATCTCTGTGCATCTTTATCACTTCGAGCATCGGCTCTCTATTTTTTGCATATTCAGAAAATCCGCCCTTTGTTGCGGCGATTTCTGCAGAGGTCTTATATCCGGTACCGGTCATGATTGCAGTGATCGTTGCACACATGGCACGTGCTTCATCGCTGTCATACGGAAGACTATTCACCATTAAGAGCGTGCCCAAGTTTGCATAGCCCAAGCCGAGCGGCCTGAACTTGTGAGAATTTTCAGTGATCTCTTTTGTCGGATAGCTCGAAAAGTCGACGAGAATTTCCTGTGCCAGAGTAAATAGTTTGCAGGCATGTTTGAATCTTTCGATATCAAACTTGCCGGTCTCCTGATTGTAGAATTTCATCAGGTTGATACTTGCCAGATTGCAGGCCGTGTTATCCAAAAATGCAAATTCGGAACATGGGTTGGTTGCATTGATGTGTCCGGAATTTTTGCACGTGTTCCATTTGTTAAAAGTCGAATCAAACTGCAGGCCCGGATCGGCGCATTCCCATGTTGCGCGTGCGATCTGTTTCATGAGATCTTTTGCGCGGTATGTGTCGCAAACTTCGCCGGTCGTTCTGAATGTCGTGTTCCAGACCTGGTTGTTTAGATATGAATACATGAACTCATCGGTTACCCTGACAGAATTGTTTGAGTTTTGTCCCGATACCGTGTGATAGGCGTCTCCGTTTATACCTCCGGAATATCCGACTTCGACCAGATCGCGTGCCTTCTTCTCCTCTTTTGCCTTCCAGTTTATAAAATCGACGATCTCAGGATGATCCATATCAAGACAGACCATCTTTGCGGCACGTCTGGTTGTCCCGCCGGACTTCGTGGCACCGGCGCCCCTGTCCAGAACTTCCAAAAAGCTCATGAGACCGGAACTTGTTCCGCCGCCGGAGAGTTTCTCCTGCCTGCCTCTGAGTTTTGAAAAGTTTGTTCCGGTACCGGAGCCGTATTTAAATAGCTTGGCTTCATTCTTGGCGAGATCAAATATACTCATCAGGTCATCACCGACTGATTGGATGAAACATGCCGATGCCTGGGGATGTGAATAAGAGTTTTCAGTTGTAACAGCTGTATCTGTGTTATTATCCCAGTGGTAATTTCCGCCGCTTCCTGTGATTTTATATTGATGATAGAGACCGCAGTTGAACCATACCGGGGAGTTGAATGCGCCATACTGATTTGCAAGAACAAACGAAAGCTCCGCCTCAAAGTTATCGGCATCGTCCTTGGATGCAAAATAACCGCCCAACTCTTCGCCGGCGACCCTTATTGTGTTAACAATTCTGTGGACGACCTGTTTCACGCTGACTTCGTGTTTTGTCGCGGGGACACCACGTTTTCTAAAATATTTGGAGACAACGATATCAGTTGCCAGCTGTGACCAGCCTTCGGGGACCTCAACATCATCCATCTTAAAGACGACACTGCCGTCGGGATTAGTGATAACTGACTTTCTCTTGGAGTATTTGATTTCATCCAGCGGTTTGGAAAAAGGATTTGTAAATTTTCTCTCAAACTTGAGACCGGTTTCAACTGCCTTGACTGATGGTCTTGCTCCTCCCTTCGTCTGAGATTTTTGTTTGGTAGCCGCTTTGTTGGTTTTCATTATCCCTCTCCAAATGGTGTTTTGGGCTGTTTTTAGCAAAAACTAACCCCTAAATCGTCAAAAAACCCTCAATCGTCAAATTATTGGCGCTTGGTTTTCGGTTGGTAACCACAATATATTGTGATTACACTCATTGATAACACCATATATTGTGGTGTCAATAGAAAAAAGGGGGTCTAACCCCTCTTTTTCAAATAATGTAATTTATACGTCTATAAGGGGCGAATTTGGGGTCTGACCCCAATAGATTTTAATTGCTTGTTTTTATCCCGCATACTGAATAGGTTGCCGAAAAATATAAGAATTTATCGGTGACCGAGAAATGTGAACATGGAAAATCAGACCTCAAAATATTTTTTACTCCACTATGGCGAACTTGCACTGAAAGGTGGAAACAGAAAAAGATTTGAAGACAAATTAGTTGATAACGTTCGCTCAAGATTAGATGGGGCGGGCATTAAATCGATTCGAAAGCTCCAAGGTCGCATCCTTCTTGAAGTTGAAAATTCAGCATCTCTTGATGTCTTGACGGAAAAGCTTTCAAAGACATTTGGACTTGTAGCCTTTGCACCAACGATACTAGCGAAGCCGACGCTTGCTGACATTGAAGAGAAGGTCGCCTGCGAGATCAGGAACCGAGATTTCAAAACGTTTGCAGTGCGAGCCAGAAGAAATGAAAAAAGGCTCCCTTTTACGTCTCAGCAGGTGAACGAACACATTGGCGGAATAGTCCTTGATGCATGCAAGGGCGTGAAGGTAAATCTTAGTAATCCGGAGACAACGATCGCTATAGAGATATTCGAAGGCCAAGCCTTCATATCTTTGGATAAATTTGCGGGACCCGGGGGGCTACCGACCGGCACAGGAGGAAGGGTGTCGTGTCTCATTTCCGGCGGGATAGATTCCCCCGTTGCGGCGTGGCGGATGATGAAGCGAGGTTTGACGGTAGATTTTATCCACTTTCATAGTGATACGTTTACGGATTCTGCATCCAAGGAGAAGGTGAGGGAAGTAGTAGAGATGTTGTCGTCATGGATGGTGGGGAAACCCAAACTTGTCATGATACCTTTTGCAGGTGTTCAGAGAAAGATTGTCACAGAGGTTCCGGAAGAATTCAGGGTGATCCTGTACAGGAGATTCATGATCAGAATCGCTGAATCTGTGGCAAGGAAGAACGGATCACATGCGTTGGTGACCGGCGAGGCGATAGGGCAGGTTGCATCGCAAACACTGACAAATCTTGTCACAATTGACTCCATCGCCACGATGCCCGTATTGCGACCCCTGATTGGAATGGACAAGCAGGAGATCGTTGATATGGCTCGGAAAATCGGGACATATGAGTTATCAATTCTGCCGCATAATGACTGCTGTCAGTTCTTGGAGCCTAGAAAGCCGGCCACATCCTCCCGCCCTCTTCAGCTGGAAAATGTCGAGAAAGTTCTGGATGTCGAAGAGCTGATTAAAGAAGGATTGACGGGTATCGAGACGGCCGATATATGTAGATGAGATTATGAGCGAGAATCTTAAAAGACCTTCAGACCATAAAGATAGGCTCCTTGGTGACGAGTGGACCGATTGGAACGGTGCCAATGAGGGGCCTGTTATTGAGGGGACATTTTTATTTCTGATCTTCTCGTTCGGAATTTTTCTGCTTACCGATGTGATTTTGGGTTTTTTATACTATCTGGTCGTGCCGAGACTTTTTCAGATTACCGACTGGCTTCCGAATTTTACATTGTTTATCCTGATTTTATGGATTGCCCTGACATTCTTCTTCTGGCTTCAGTTGACGTTGACAGTCCTGTCCGGTAAAAATCTATTTTTTGCGAAGGGGCAGATCTTTTTCATATTCGATCTGGTTTTCACGAACGTTTTCAGACTTGCAAGGATGTTTCGCATTTCGCGTGATCAGATAGGCCATTCCTTCATAAAAGTATCAAACGCCGTTGTTAGGGCGGTTGATAGTAATGTGATTAATAACAAAAAATTATTGATTCTGCTTCCTAGATGTTTGACAAAAGATCAATTGCAGGAGATAAACAAACTGAAAGAGAAATATCCTGTTGAGGTATTCACAGTTTCCGGCGGAGAGCTTGCGCGTAAAAAAGTTAAAGAGACTTGCCCGTCCGCGATTATCGGTGTTGCTTGCGAAAGGGATCTTGTCAGCGGAATCAGAGATGTTGCGCACAAGATTCCGGTGATAGGAATTCCGAACAGGAGGCCAAACGGTCCATGCAAAGACACCTCGGTTGATATAGATGAACTAACAAAGACAGTAGAGGCTTATTTTAATAAACAATCCGGAGAAGGTGAAAATGAAAAAATATAATATAATGGGGATCACGATTGGCGTTGTTGCAATGTTTCTATTTGTTTCCGGATGTTCTATCCGAAAACCGGTCACCGCAATAACGGCTGATATATCCGCCCGCGGAATGGTTGCGATGGAGAGGGAGTCAGATCTCTTTGTTGCGAAGGAATCAATCCTCCCTCTGGTTAAAATTGTAGAGGTGCTTCATTATGGCTATCCGACAGATAGGAAATTTCTGGGAGTCCTTGCCAAGACATACGGAAATTATGCGTTCGGTTTTGCAGAGGTTGAGGCAATTAGAGACTCGAATAAGAGCGGCGGAGATATAAGGGAGAATGAGTGGTATAAAAGGGCGAAACGTTTCTACAGAAAAGGGAAGGATTTTGGCCTTAAATCGCTCAGCAAAAAAGGGAACCTTGATAAAATTTCTCTGAATAAGTTTCAGAAGAAAATTAAAAGATACGGAAAGAAGTGGACCGATACTCTGTTTTGGACGGCATTCGATTGGGGTTCGCTTATTAACATGAGCAGAGATGATATCCTTGAGGCATCAAATCTTCCGAGAGTTCAGGCAATGGTGGATCGTGTTATCGAGCTTGATCCGGAGTTTCAGTGCGGAGTTGCATATGCATTCAAAGGTGCAATGATAGCGAGTAATTTTGTAAAACTATCTGCGGATTCAGGCAGGGAAGAGGCGAGAAGTTATTTTAAAAAGGCAATGAATAGTTGCGACGGAAATTACCTGATGAATAAGGTTATGTATGCGGAATGGTATCTTGCGGCTGTTGGCAATCACGCTCTGTTTAGAGACACGTTGAACAGCGTTCTTTCAGCGGATGCTTCACTCCTTCCGGAACAGAGACTGGCGAACGAGATAGCCAAAGAGCGTGCAACACTTCTACTTGCACAGAAAGATGAGCAATAGATGACAAAGTTTCTGACAATGCTTTCGGTACTGCTTGTTTCGTTTAACGTTGCGGCGCTTGAAATCAAGACTGCAATAATTGCTCCCGACGGTTCGGTTTGGATGAATGTGATGCGCGACATGGACAAAGCCCTTCGTTCAAAAACAAACGGAAGGGTAGGTTTTACATTCTATGCCGGCGGTTCTGCGGGTGACGAAAAGGATGTGATAAGAAAGATTAATATCGGCCAGATGCATGCTGGTGCGTTTACCGGTGTGGGCCTGGGCGCAATCAATTCATCTGTGAGAATTTTAGAACTGCCGCTTCTTTTTGATAGCTACAAAGAAGTCGATTATGTGACAGCAAAGTTACAGCCTGAACTCGAAAAAGGATTTGATGAGAAGGGTTATATATTATTGGGCTGGGCCGAGGCAGGATTTGTTAATATTTTTTCCAACACTCCAATTAGAGGACAGAAGGACATGCAGGGTGTCAAGATGTGGGCATGGGAAGGGGACCCGCTGGTCAAAGCAATGTATGATGGGTTTGATATAGTTCCGGTGCCTTTGTCTTTGGTTGATGTGATGACAGCCCTTCAGACAGGGATGATCAATGCCGTTTATGTTCCGCCTCTTGGTGCAATTGCAATGCAGTGGCATGCCAAGACAAAATATGTGACTAATATCAAGTTGGCAGACTCAACGGGCGCACTTCTGATAAGTAAGAAGGAGTTCAACAAAATTGCACCGGCTGATAGAAAGATTTTGAGGGATGTGGCAGGGGAATATTGCAAGAAACTTGTTCAGACGATAAGACGTGACAACGAAATGGCCGTGCAGGCATTGAAGAACCAAGGATTGAAGTTCGTTGAGGTGTCAAAAGAGGAGAAAAAGAATCTTTTGACCGTGAGTGAGGGTGTGTGGAAGGCCTTGTCCGGAAAATTATATTCACCTGAGCTTTTAGCTAACACAAAGAAATATCTTGAGGAGTCGCGGAAGTGAAGATTCTTTTATCTTTTGAGAAAATTTTATCCAAGGTCGTAGTTTTCCTTACTGCGATCTTCTTTTTAGTTATGGTGTTTTTGGCCTTTCTGCAGGTCGTCTTAAGAAATTTTTTCTCAACCGGCATCACATGGGCAGATGTGACGGTACGGCACTGTGTTTTGTGGGTAGGTTTTTTTGGAGCAATCCTTGCGGCGATTGAAAATAGACACATTAGGTTGGATCTCCTCTCAAGGCTGTTGCCGGAGAAGATAAAATCAGCGGTTAGTAAACTTATATATCTCGGGAGCGCTATTACATGTTCAATTCTGGCATATGCATCATATAAATTTGTTTTAGATGAAAAGATGATGGGGGAGCGCCTTTTCGGTGGGGTGCCCATCTGGATTGCTCAGGCGATAATCCCAACCACGTTTACTCTTGTTGGAATTATTTTTATTATTAAACTTTTAGAAAAGGAATGAGTTGGAATATCTGATTATCATAGCATTGGGATTTTTAGCACTCTGTGGTGCCCCGATTTTTGTTATCTTGGGTAGCACTGCTCTATATTTGTTTTATGCCGCAGGAATCGACATCTCCGCCGTCATCATAGAGCTCTATAGAATGGCAAATGCCCCGACTCTTGCCGCCATTCCGTTCTTCACATTCGCCGGATATCTTTTGGCGGAGTCTAAAGCGCCGACGAGGCTGGTTGATCTCTATAAGGCATGTTTTGGCTGGATGCCGGGCGGGATTGCCATTGTTGCCATTATTGTCTGCGCATTTTTCACCGCGTTTACAGGCGCATCAGGCGTTACAATAATTGCCTTGGGCGGTCTTGTCCTTCCTATAATGATGAAGGAACAATATTCTGAAAAGTTTTCACTCGGCCTTGTCACTTGTTGCGGAAGCGTCGGCCTTTTATTTCCTCCGAGCCTGCCAATCATTTTATATGGCCTCATTGCATCGGTCTCCATCGATCAGATGTTTTTGGCAGGGATACTCCCCGGAATTCTTCTGATTGCAGTGCTCTCCATATTCAGCATTTTGAAAGAGGGGAGAAACGCGAGCAGGGAGCCATTCGTCTTCTCACATATCATCTCAACCGTCAAAGCGGCCGGATGGGAGATTCCTATTCCGATGATTATTCTGGTCGGAATTTATGGCGGATTTTTTACAGCGACTGAGGCCGCCGTTGTGACGGTTGTATATGTCCTGTTTGTTGAGGTGGTCATTAAAAAAGATGTCAGCGTAACAAAAGATCTGCCCAAGATTATAAAAGAATCGATGGTTCTGGTTGGCGGAATACTTATAATTCTCGGTGTTGCGCTGGGCCTGACCAATTTTATGGTCGATGCTCAGATTCCGATGAAGTTATTTGAGCTGGTTCGTGAATATATAACCAGTAAATATGTCTTCCTGATCGTGCTGAATATTTTCCTTCTAATCGTGGGTTGTCTGATGGATATCTTTTCGGCGATCATCGTTGTTGTGCCGCTGATTGCGCCTGTTGCCAAAGAGTTTGGAGTCAATCCACTGCACCTTGGGATTATTTTCCTGATGAATCTAGAAATCGGTTACATGACCCCGCCGGTAGGATTAAATCTTTTTATATCTTCATTCAGATTTAAAAAGCCGATCGCAACGCTCTATCGCGCGTCGCTTCCGTTCCTGTTTGTCATGCTGATTGTGCTGATGATTATTACCTACTGGCCTGATTTGAGCCTGTGGCTGGTGAATATGTTTGTTTCTTAAGGAAGCTCTGAAAAATGCTCCTTGTATGTCATTGCGAGCCCCGAAGGGGCGCGGCAATCTAGTGAATTCAATTGATTTCGCTGGATTGCTTCGCCATTTGGCTCGCAATGACAGCGAAAATAACAATTTTTCAGAGCTTTGTTAAGGATTATTTTCCGACACAGATTTCGGCTTCAGGATTTCCGACAACTCCTTGATCAAACCGGATGTTAGCACCGTACGATTCGATATTAGACTTGAGCCAAAGCCTCTTATTGTAATCGCTAGTCCTGGTTGATTTGGCCATTGCATATAAACGACCCATCTCCACCGTGATTAGATTAATATCGCCGCTAAATTTTTTATTCAAAGCAAGCAATACTCTTGATGCCATTGCCTGAACAAATGTAGAATGCTGATCAGATTCATCGGTTGACCTGTATTCAGTCAGACACACTTCCTCTTTATATCCCGGATCAAACACTCTCGCTACTTTCTTAGCCATATGCCAGTTAGATTCTCCGAAATTATCTTTCACCGTCTGATAGAATGACCCCCTGTCTTCCGGAAGCGTTCTATACGAATAAGGTTTCTCAATATCATAATTGTGCCAGCTTTTTGCCCACGAGGGGATGATTTTGTTAGGGTCGGCGCTTGAGATGGAATAACGTGTGAGGGTGGCTACTTTATCCTCTCCTGCAAAACAGGTAACGTCTAAAACAACGGGCCTATCGGTTGCTTTTATATATCTGGCATCATCGGTGTTTGGACCGTGTGAACACATAATAAAAAAATCAACTGCCTGATCGTCTCTCTTATTTCCTTTGATAGTATTACTATATCCCGCCGAATATTTTTTCGCTTTTGCCTGCATTTCTATAACCCTATCACTTACTGAAGATGGATATAGATCGGTTTTTTTCACCGATGAAAG
>CAZTCA010000030.1:7795-14521 GCA_964612405.1 uncultured Pseudomonadota bacterium | reverse complement strand
AAACGGTCCCAAAAAAGGTTTGCCAAGGAGGTCACAATTCGGGCATAATGTCCGGCCGATGAAAAACCAGGACATCTATATCCGCGGAGCCCGTGAGCACAATCTCAAGAATATCGATGTCACTATCCCCCGCAACAAACTGACCGTTATCACCGGCCTCTCCGGTTCCGGCAAGTCCACTCTCGCCTTTGATACAATCTATGCCGAGGGACAGAGACGCTATGTCGAGTCGCTTTCTGCGTATGCCAGACAATTCTTGGAGCAGATGAATAAGCCGGATATAGATTCTATCGAGGGATTGTCGCCCGCAATATCCATCGAACAGAAGACGACGAGCAAGAACCCGCGATCAACCGTCGGGACGATAACGGAAATCTACGATTACCTTCGTCTCCTCTTTGCGCGAATCGGCGTCCCCCACTGCTATCAGTGCGGGAAACCGATCAAATCTCAAACCGTGACACAGATGGTCGATCAACTGATGTCGCTCGATAAAGGGACAAGGCTTGCCATAATCGCCCCGATCGTTCGCGGAAGAAAAGGTTCATTCGCAAAGGAGTTAGCGTCTCTCAGAAAGGGAGGATTTGTTCGAGCACGCATTGACGGCAAGATCCATGAGCTGGCAGACGAAATCACGCTCGATAAAAAGAAAAAGCACACAATAGAACTCTTTGTTGACAGGATCGTCATCAAGCCCGACATCGGCAACAGGCTCCCCGACTCACTTGAAGTCGCACTCAAATTCGGCGGTGGGATTGCACAAGTTGAAGACGGAGGGAGTCAGACCCGAAAAGGGGTCAGACCCCTACTTCTGAGCTCAAAGGCCGCGTGCATCGACTGCGGCATCAGCTATCCGGAATTGACACCTCAGATGTTCTCATTCAATAACCCGATCGGCGCATGCACATCCTGCATGGGCCTCGGGACAAAGATGTATTTCGATCCCGACCTGATAATCCCCAATAAAAATCTTTCGCTCCGTGAGGGGACGATTGTCCCGTGGCAGTCAAAGTCATCCTCATACTATATGCAGATCTTTCAGAATCTTGCGGTACATTATAAATTTGATATCTACATGCCGTGGAAGGACCTGACAAAAGAGATTCAGGATATATTGTTGAACGGTTCCGGTGACACGGAGATAAAATTTGCAATCGATCACCACGGCCACAAGCAGAAATACACTTCAACCTTTGAAGGTGTATTACCAAACCTGCAGAGGAAATACAAAGACACAACATCAGATTGGATTCGTGAAGACCTTGAGCGTTTCATGAACATTCAACCCTGTCCGGATTGTAACGGCGCGCGCCTCAAAAAAGAGGCGCTTCACGTCAAGATCCACGAAAATTCCATCAGAGACGTAACGCTCCTCTCGGTAGACAACGCGCTGAAATTATTTGAGGGGATGAATTTTACACAAAAAGAGATTGCAATCGGAAAGAGGATTCTAAAAGAGATTCAAGAGAGGCTTAAATTCTTGATCAATGTCGGGATTGGATATCTGACTCTGGACAGATCTTCGGCCACCCTCTCCGGCGGTGAGGGACAACGCATCCACCTTGCAACTCAGGTGGGAAGCGCGTTGACCGGCGTTCTCTATGTGCTAGACGAACCATCTATTGGCCTCCATCCGCGAGACAATAACCGCCTCCTCGAAACACTCCGATCTCTACGAGACCTTGGAAACACGGTCCTTGTTGTGGAACATGATAGAGAGACAATCCTCTCGGCCGATAATATTATTGATATGGGCCCCGGGGCCGGTATTCACGGCGGAGAGGTTATTGCCCACGGGACACCTGCGGAAATAGTTGACGATAAAAAATCCCTCACCGGAACATATCTCTCCGGAAAGAGGTCGATCCCTGTTCCGAAAAAACGCCGGTCCAAAAACGGAAAGAGTCTCCTCATTAAAGGGGCGTCTGAACATAACCTGAAAGGGATTGATGTTGAGATACCTCTCGGAATTCTCACCTGCGTTACCGGCGTATCCGGTTCCGGAAAATCAACACTCATAAATGAGACTCTCTACAACGGCCTCGCTCAGAGATTGTACAGATCAAAGATCACGGCCGGAAAGGTGGACGACATTGTGGGGGTGGGACATATAGACAAGGTAATCAATATTGATCAGTCCCCCATCGGGCGCACGCCAAGATCAAACCCCGCGACATATACCGGCGTCTTCACACACATCCGCGATCTCTTCACCAGCATGCCGCAATCAAAGACACGCGGTTACAAGCCCGGGCGTTTCTCTTTCAATGTTGAGGGTGGAAGGTGCGAGACATGCGAAGGCGACGGTCTGATTAGAATTGAGATGCAGTTTTTGCCGGATGTTTATGTTGTCTGTGAGGAGTGTCTTGGAAAGAGATTTAACAGAGAGACTCTGGAGATTCAATATAAAGGGGCGAGTATTGCCGATGTCCTTTCAATGACGGTTGAACAGGCAAATCAGTTTTTTGAAAACATCCCCCCTATCAGGAAAAAATTGCAGACACTGCTGGATGTCGGACTTGGATATATTGAACTTGGACAATCTGCGACGACTCTCTCCGGCGGCGAGGCGCAGAGGATAAAACTTTCGCGCGAGCTTTCAAAGCGGGCAACGGGACGAACGCTCTATATAATGGATGAGCCGACGACCGGGCTACACTTTGCGGATATACAAAACCTCCTTGATGTCCTGAACCGGCTTGTTGATTCCGGAAACACGATTGTGGTGATTGAACACAATCTTGAAGTGATCAAGAGTGCGGACTGGATTATAGATCTGGGGCCGGAGGGCGGAGACAACGGCGGAGAGCTGATTGCCGCAGGAACGCCTGAGGATTTGACAGGAGACGGCAAGTCTTATACAGGTAGATATCTGAAGAAGTGTTTGAGTGTATAAGTGTAGAAGTGTTTAAGTTAAAATATGAAGAAAATATTATTGGCCATACTTGTCCTCTCCTTCATCCTGCCGGTAATGGCGGATGCTAAAAAGCGCCGCAGCTTCAAAGACAGCGAATGGGACCAGGGCGGAGACACCTGCAAGTCCTCCGAAAAATGCACATTCACAAGAAAAGACACGTTTCCGGGCGGCATCCCGGTTGAGGTCCAGATTGTTGCGCTGGGCGGACAAAGAGCAAACGTAGATGCTGTTATTGACAGAACATTTCAGGAGATGAAACGCATCGCCAGTTCCCTCGACGAGACAAATCCTTCAAGTGATATCTCAAAGGTCAACGATAGTTCCGGCAGAGGTTTTGTGGAGGTGAGTCCCGAAATGATCCGGCTCTTGAGTGCGGTGAAAAAATGCAACCTCTGGACAGACGGTGCATTTGATATCACCACAACTCCTGATATCGGAAAATTTAAACACATAAAGGTTGCGAAGAATCTTGTCTTTTTGAAAAAAGACGGCATGAGGATCAGCGTGAAGAATATCATCCACGGCTTTCTAGCGGATCTGACGGCGAAGACAATCTACGCGGCAAATATCAATGACTTCTATATTCAGATCGGCCCCGTTATACGGACGATGGGAACTAGTGTCGTTGGCAACTGGCGCGCGGACGTCTTTGATGCAGACGGCGGTTATGCCAGACACGGCGTATCTCTGGATATCTCCAGCACCTCGGTCGCTTCCGTGATCAAAGATGAGAACGCTCCGATGTTCGATCCCCGTTGGTCAACGCCGATCTTCTCTCCGCAACTCAAAAGAGTGACGATCATCGCGAAAGATGCCGCAATTGCAGAGGCCGTTGCACATGGCGTTTATATTCTTGGCCCGCACAAAGGGATTGCACTCGTTGGAAAACTTCAGACAGTTAAGGGGATCGTTGTTGATCTCTTCGGAAATTTCTGGAAATCGGTCGGCCTTTAGAAAAATGAGACACCAGGGGTCAGACCCCTGGTGTCTCATTTTTGAAACTTATTCACAGCATTGACGTGTTCAGCAAAAGTTTTCGAAAAAAAGTGTGTCCCGTCATTTTGCGAAACAAAATAGAGATACTTCGTGTCTGCCGGCCAGAGCGCGGCTTTGATTGAGGCCAGGCTAGGATTTGAAATCGGCCCCGGCGGCAGGCCCTTGTGAACATAGGTGTTATACTCGTGCGGATTGGAGAGATCTTTCTTTCGAATATTCCCGTCATAATTCTTGAGGCCATAGGCAACGGTCGGATCCGCCTGAAGGAACATCCCCTTCTTGAGCCTGTTATGAAACACGCTTGATACGATGGGTCTCTCTTCCGCGTTACCTGCCTCTTTTTCTATAATAGATGCGAGCGTCACCACTTCATGTGTCGTCATTCCAATTTCCGCGGCCCTTTTTTCAAATTCCACGGTATAATGTTTTGCAAATTCATTCATCATCAGACTGACTAGTGTTGCCGGAGAGACAAATCTCTGAACTTTATATGTCTCCGGGAAGAGATATCCCTCTACCGATCCGGCATTTTTGACCGCATCCAGGAAATCGTCTCCATAACCATCCGACAGATAATCGATGCCGTTCAGATAAGATGCCATATCGAACGCGGTCCACCCTTCAACAAATCTGACCTTATATAATTTCACATCTCCGGATTCAAACCTCTTCAAGATGCCAAGCGGTGTTGCGCTCCCGATGAACTGATATTCGCCCGCCTTTATTCGCCTGTCAGCACCTATAAAACGGGCATACAACCGAAAGAGTGACGGATATTTTATGACACCGGCACGCCCCAGCTGGTCAGCGATCATCCTCAGCGGAGTTCCGGACATGATGATCAACGTCGCCTCCTCATAAGAAACCGGCGTGTTGAGATATCTATAGCCCTGCCAGCCGATAAATACGACTAACAATAAGATCAGCACTATGAATGTTGAAATCTTTCGCATCTTTAACTTAATCCTTATTCCTTCATCCCGCTCAAATAACTCTCCAGAATTATCACCGCCGCAATCTTATCAATAACCTTTTTCCTCTGCGAATGCTTCACTCCCATCTCCTTCATTCTTTCGTGGGCGTCATGCGTCGTCATCGATTCATCCCACGTTGCAATCGCCACATTGGCCCCGATCTCTCCAAAATGCGCCTTGAGATTATCGACAAACTTCATTGTCTTCTTCGCCTGCGCACCGACATCTCCGTCATTTTTATACGGCATGCCGACGACCATCCGGCCAACACCATAATCCGTCACGATCCTCCCGATCTCCTCTATCTCGCGACCATTCTTCTCAATTACGGAAAAAGGTTGTGCAATCGTGCATCCGGGATCGGTCATCGCCACCCCGATTCGTTTATCACCCACATCAAGCGCCATTATTCGCATAATGTAATTAATGAGACACCAGGGGTCTGACCCCTGGTGTCTCATTTGTCAGAATATTGCCGCGACCGAGAATCCAGTTCGGGTCGAATTGTTCTTTCAGCTCGCGCATCTTCGCGATAATATCAGATGTATATTGAATAGCAAGCAGGTCCCTCTTGACCTTGCCGATCCCATGTTCTGCCGCCACCCCTCCGCCATATTCAACCGCCCGCCTGCTCTGGGTCTTTACAAGTTCATCGGCACGCTCAAACTCAGCGCGCGTCTTGCATATATAATCCGTGTGGGGATGGCCGTCGCCCAAGTGACCATATGCAACATAATCAATCCCCGCCCCATCCGCTTCATTATATACGGTGGCCATCATCTTGAGGATTTTGTCGCGCGGTACCCACCAATCCCCTTCAATCTTGCCGCCACCAACTTTTTGAAACTCCTCGTTCTTCTCCTTGATCATCGACGGGATGTGGTGCCGCCAGGTATGAATATCCTTCTTCTGCTTTTCGGTCTCAGCGATAATAGTCTCGTCGATAAATTTTGTTGAGCCCTCGATCAGGCCAAACCACTTGTCGATCAGTTCATCTCTGTTGCCATCCACCTCCTGCTTCACATATACAAGCGACTGCACGTCGCCGGGGAATTTTGGACATGTCTTGTGTGTGCGCATGATCGAGAGGGCAAACTTGTCTATGAACTCCATCGCGCGCGGTCTCATGGAGGATCTGTTCACCTTGTCGATGAATTTCAGGCCGGTCATGTTGGACTCAAACGGCATGAGGATGATAAACGTCTCAGGCACGCCCGGCAGGAGATCGACCACGACCTTGGAAATTATACCAAGCGTCCCCTCGGAACCGATCAACCAATCTATCTTGCTTCCGCCGAGATAATATCCCCCCAACCCCTTGCTGACCTTCGGGACGTCAGTCCGCTTTCTCGTAAAAATATCTTTGGATCCATTTGCCTTGATAAATTCCAGCTCGCGGATATAATTTCTTGTGGGACCGTACTTATAAAAATCCTCGCCGGTAGCATTTGTTGCAACCGTAGAACCGATCAGCGCTTCATTCACAGATGTCGGGACAGTGGGATAACTATAACCCTTCTCCTCAACGATCTTCTGAAACTCTCCGACGATAACACCCGGCTCCGTGATTGCATATGGATGCCCGTCCCTCTCGCCGATATCAATAACCTTGCTGAAATTTTCAGTCGTGAGAAGAACCCCCTCTTCGGCAACGGAAGATCCGCTCATCGAGGTCCGCGAACCGCAGATGGTCAGGGGAATTTTATTACCGTTACACCACGCGGTTATCTCTGAGACTTCCTGCCAGTCGCGCGGGCGCACAACCACATCCGGATCGCCGGCCATCACCGCATCACGGCGATATGTCTCCATCCGCGGGTCTCCTTTGAGGATTATCTC
>CAZTCA010000030.1:0-7695 GCA_964612405.1 uncultured Pseudomonadota bacterium | reverse complement strand
TATGAAGTGGTCTTGTTCCTGCCGGCCTTTTTGGATTTATATAACTTAACATCGGCCATCTTGATCAGCTTCTCAGTCGTGAGATCTTTGCCCCCCTCCTCCATAGAAGCAACGCCGATGGAGATTGTTATGGGTATCTTCTCCTTCTCAACAATAAAGGACTCGGCCGCAATCTTCAGACGCATCCTCTCTGCCAGAATATATGCCCCCTCTTTTTTGGCGCCGCGCAGAATTATCACAAATTCCTCTCCGCCATAACGCGCCAGGATATCTTCATTCCTGACCATCTTGGCAAGAATTGAGGCTATCTGATGCAGGACCATGTCGCCGGTCAAATGACCATAGGTGTCATTCACCTTCTTGAAAAAATCGATATCGATCATCAAAAGAGAGAGCCCGCTATCAGAACGCCTTGCGTGGCTGAATTCCTCTTTGAATCTCTCGATAAAGAAGCGCTTATTATAGATGTTTGTGACGGGGTCCATGACCGCCATCTTATAGAGTTCCTTATGGAAAACGTTCTCGGTCCTATCCTGAAGGGCAAATTTAAAGATGGTAGATGAGCTTATCTGAATTTTATCCCCATCCTCAAGCTTTCCCCTCTTGACCTTTGCGCCGTTGATAAATGTCCCGTTCGTACTCCCAAGATCCTCGACCTGCACCCTCCCCTCGTCGATATCAATCTTTAAGTGGTGACGCGAAATCCTGATATCGTTGATGGAGATATCCGCATCATTGGCACGCCCGATGACCGTTGACCCTTCCTGAAGATTGATCAGTTTTCCAACCAGCGGACCCGAGAGAAAGAGGATATAGGCCTTCTTGTCGGTATCTGCAGGCAGGCTGGTGACCTGCGTTATGACCGTCTTTTCGATGGGTTCATCTTTTTTCTTCTTCTTGAACATGGGTTAGGTGATTATACAGAAAAAATCGCTATCTGCAATAAATTGTTATGAGTTTATTTCTTTTTAAAAGATTGGATAGAGATGAAACTTCGATAAACTGCGAAAAACGACGATACCGGATAAGTCGACTTTAACAATGGCTATCGCATCAAACCCCACAACATCTTGCTTAACTCTGAGAGGCGAAACTTAAACGATTGGACTCTCCCTTGATCTATCAGTCTGAATATCATCATGAGATCGACACAGGCAGACACTTCAGACGCCGACGCCCTGGAGATTTCGAAAAAACGTCTTCGCTCGGTTTTGGATCTTCTTGCGTTCCCCTCAGCCAGATTTAAAATAACGGACGCCATCGCTCTTTTTGTTTGGTCTGATAGATAGGCGTAACCTCTAGGCCACTTGGCAACCTCTTTGCATAACTCATCTGCCAAATTGACCGACTTTTTGTAACACTCCAGCTTTTCGTGCAACATATCTGCTCCTTCGTGGTTGTGAAGGCCTCATTGCCTTCGTGCTTAGAGGCAATGAGGCCTTCACAACCGCAGGGAGATATTATGAATCACGAAAAGCTGGAGTGTTATCAAAGACTGGTATTTGTAGCAGAGGAGATTGCAAAGAGGGTCGCCAAGTGGCCAAGGGGATTTTCATATCTTGCCGATCAAACAAAAAGAGCTGTGATATCTGCTGTGCTTAATCTATCTGAGGGCAATGGCAAGAGATCATCATCGGCCGAGCGAAAACGTTTTTTCCAGATATCAATGGGCTCTATTTCCGAGGTCTCGGCCTGTATCGATCTTGCCCGCACATTTGGCCTAATCAAACGGCATGAGTCAGAATCTTTAAAATCTTTCCTCAAGCTGGCCTATGTCAAGATTAATGCCCTGCCATAGAACTGATCATCTATTATACAGTTTTCTTGCTCAGATTCTCTTTATCTCGTCTCTACATTCAATAAAGGGTAGGTTTTCACTTCCTAATAGGCGAAAAATGGGTTATATTGCCATTTCAATTAAAGGAGACCAAATGCCACCAACAACGAAGGTATTAACCCAGTTGCTCGAGAAGGCGCAGGCGGTGAACGCCAGCGACCTTCATATATGCGCCGGTGTCCACCCGCAAATCCGCGTGGATGGAACCCTCAAGTCCGTCGAGGGGTTCAAGCCTTTGAGCCCTGAGGAGGCACAGACCATATGCTTTGAGGCCCTCTCTCCCGAACAGCGTAAAAAATTCGAAGCGGCCGGAGAATTGGATCTTTCGTTCAGTCTCGGCGAAAAGGCCCGTATCCGTGCCAATATCTTCAATCAACAAAATACTGTGGCAGGGGCATTCAGGAGCATCCCGTTTGTTATACCAAATGCTGAAGAGCTGGGGATTCCTGATCCGATCATTAAATTGACCGAGAAACCGAGAGGCCTTGTTCTGGTGACCGGGCCGACCGGAAGCGGAAAATCGACAACCCTCGCTTCGCTAATCGACAACATAAACAGGACAAGACACGAGCATATCATCACGGTTGAAGATCCGATCGAGTATATCCACACCCCAAAGAAATCGCTCATCAATCAGCGCGAGGTTGGAAAAGATACACAGTCATTTGTGACGGCGTTGAAGTATATCCTCCGTCAGGATCCGGATGTTGTGTTGATCGGTGAAATGAGAGATCTGGAAACCATTTCGGCGGCGATCACAACGGCAGAGACCGGACATTTGGTTTTCGCAACACTGCATACAAACACCGCGGTTCAAACAATCGACCGTATAATAGATGTCTTCCCGCCCCACCATCAGCCGCAGATCAGGACAGAGCTCTCGTTCATCCTTGAAGGCGTTGTTTGTCAGCAGTTGCTCCCGAGGATAGGCGGCGGAAGAGCACTCGCACTTGAGATGATGTTCCCCACAAGCGCAATCAGAAACCTGATCCGTGAGGCAAAGACGCATCAGATCTATTCGCAGATGATGATGGGTCAAGGACAGAGCACCATGCAGACCCTCAACCAGTCTCTGGTCAAGTTAGTCAAGGATCAGGTTGTGAGCCTTGAAGACGCCAGAACAAGATGCACCGATGTTGAGGAATTCAACCGCCTTGCCGGTGGGAATTGATAATAACTTTTTATGCGGGGCCACATCATGAACTCTGATGATGTTGGCCCCGTTTTTTATTGCGATATAATGAGTTAGAAGTGTCCCTTCAAGTCTTTCTTTAGGGTTATCCAGACCCATAATCTTGCCTATAAAGGACTTTCTTGAGGTGCCGATCAGGATCGGACAGCCGAGTTCTTTCAGCCGCGAAAGCTCGTTGATGATGGTTATGTTATGCTCCACCGTCTTGCCAAACCCGATGCCCGGATCTATGATTATCTTCTCCCTTGAGACGCCGGCTTTTACAGCCTCCTCTATCCGCGCCGCAAGATAAGCCGCTATCTCACTCACGACATCATTATATACGATCTCTCCCGTCTGCATCGTCTTTGGCTTCTTTCTCATATGCATGAGGCAGATCGGAACTTCGGCCTCCGCGGCGACTGCAAGGATCTGCGGATCAAACGTGCCGGCGCTGATGTCATTAATCATGTCTGCACCGGCCTCCAGCGCACGTTCAGCCACAACAGATTTGGTGGTATCAATGGAGATGGGGATCTTTGAACTCTTTCTTATCCCCTCAATGACCGGCATAACACGCCTCAATTCTTCGTCTCCGCTCACCGGATCTGATCCGGGGCGTGACGACTCACCGCCGATATCGATAATATCTGCGCCCTCTTCTTCCATCTTGAGCGCATATTTGATTGCCCGACCGGAGTCCGCAAAATCCCCTCCGTCCGAAAACGAATCGGGCGTGACATTAATCACGCCCATTATCACCGGATTTTTAAGGCTGAATTCTTTCGTCCCAATTTTCATGATTTTCCCAACGAACCAACGCACTAACGTACCAACGTACCAGATTTCTCCTGCATTATTACATCGATCTGCACGACATCCAGACACTCATGCTCAAGCAAGGCACTTGCAAAGGAATGAAGTTTTTCAAGGTTCGCAGACAATATAACCTTCGCCCTTGAATATGCCTCTGTCACAACCTTTTTCACTTCGGCATCAATATCAACAGCGGTATGTTCGCTATAATCACTGCGCTGATTGATCTCACGGCCCAAAAAGATTGCTTCTTCTTTTTTGCCATATGAAAGAGGACCCATCTTTTCACTCATCCCCCACTCACAGACCATCTTGCGCGCAAGCTCCGTGGCACATTCAATGTCATTCCCCGCACCGGTCGTCGACTGATTAAATATAAGCTCTTCCGCCGCACGGCCACCCATAAGGACAGAGATACTGTTTTCGCAGAATTGTTTATTTTGTGTATAGCGGTCATCCGTCGGCAGTTGCTGAGTGAGCCCCAACGCGGCGCCGCGCGGAATGATTGTCACCTTGTGAACAGGGTCCGTCCCCGGCGTCAGCCTTGCAACAATTGCATGGCCGGCTTCATGATATGCAGTAACTTTTTTATCTTCAGGAGTGATAACGAGGCTTCTCCTTTCGGCCCCCATCATGACCTTATCTTTTGCCTGCTCAAAGTCATCCATCTCAACCGCCTCTTTGCTTTTGCGCGCCGCAAGCAGTGCCGCCTCGTTCGCAACACTTTCAAGATCCGCTCCGCTAAAGCCCGGAGTTCCGCGAGCAACCCTTGAAAGATCGACATTCTGATCAAGGATCAATTTCTTTGCATGAACCTTCAATATCCCTTCGCGGCCTTTCAGGTCCGGCTGTGGGACATAGACGCGCCTGTCAAAACGTCCGGGCCTGAGGAGCGCCGGATCAAGGACATCGGGCCTGTTTGTGGCCGCCATGATGATAACACCTTCATTCGATTCAAAGCCGTCCATCTCAACGAGCAGTTGATTCAGTGTCTGCTCGCGCTCATCGTGTCCGCCGCCAATTCCCGCGCCGCGATGTCTGCCGACCGCATCGATTTCATCTATAAAAATAATACAGGGTGCATTCTTCTTCCCCTGCTCAAAAAGGTCTCTCACACGCGAGGCACCGACGCCGACAAACATCTCGACAAAATCGGAGCCCGAAATTGAGAAGAACGGAACGCCGGCCTCTCCCGCAACCGCACGCGCAAGAAGAGTCTTGCCGCATCCGGGGGCGCCCAGCAACAGCACGCCTTTAGGAATGCGTCCGCCGAGTTTTGTGAATGTCTTGGGTGTTTTTAGAAATTCTATGATCTCCTGTAGTTCCTCTTTTGCTTCATCAATGCCGGCAACATCCGTGAAATTGACCTTTCTCTTATCTTCGGTCAGCATCCGCGCCTTGCTCCTGCCAAAGCTCATCGCCTTGCCGGGGCCGCCCTGAATCTGCCGCATTGAAAAGAAAAAGAAGGCAAAGAGCAGAAGCATCGGGAGCCATGATATCAGGAACGACTGCCAGAACGGCGTCTCTTTCGGACGTTTATATTCCACACTGGCATCCGACTTTTTCAGATACTCAAGGGCCTTTTCGCTGTTGAGCGGGCCGATGGTGACAAAACCCTTCCCATCGCCGTATCCCGACTTGAACTGGCCGGTATATTCCTCTCCCTGAATGGAGACCGATGCAACCTCGTTCGCCTCCAAGGCAGTTAGAAATTGGCTGAAGCCGATCTCTTCCAAACCTGCCGGCTTCTGGTTCATAAAATGCATAACCGAAATTGATACAAGGATGATTATCATCCACAGGGCCAGTGTCTTTTGTGATTGTTTCATTGCCATGGGCCATAAATGGAGTGCAAAGGCCGAAAAGTCAAGTATTCACTTAGGAATTCCTTTGTTTTTTGTACTAAAACCCGTATAATCCGGAGTTACTTATGGGGGAAGAATCCCTGCACATTGCGGGAAATCTCGTCAACGACCGGTATAAAATTGTGGAGCCCTTGGGACAGGGGGCAATGGGCGATATCTACGTTGCGCTCGACACCAACCACGATAACCGGGAAGTTGCGATAAAGTATCTGAAATTCAAGCCCGGCCACGAAGCGGCGCTGGAACAGTTTAAAGCCGAATTTGCAACCCTCACCCACCTCTCCCACCCGCACATAGCGAAAGTCTATGACTTTGAGATGGATTCAAAAAACGGACAGTTCTTCTTCACCTCCGAGTTGGTCAAGGGGAGCGAATTCATGCAGGCCGCGGCCGACGCACCGCTCTCGCAGATTGAGGAACTTTTCGTGCAGTCACTGCGTGCCCTTGAATATCTGCACAGCAACGGGATCTTCCATTTCGACATTAAATCGGCAAACGTCCTTGTGAGTGAAGGCGGCAGTGTAAAACTGATCGACTTTGGACTGGCAACGATCCGCTTTCAGGGGAAACTCGTCGGGACTCCCAGTTATATGGCGCCGGAGATGGTTCGCAAGCAGGATCCGGACGGACGCTCTGATCTCTATTCGCTCGGCGTGCTTGTCTATTCCGCATTGGTCGGAAAAAATCCGTTCCGGACGCCGCAGATAGAAAACACATTGCAAAATCAGCTGAAGCTTTATCCAAAACCGCCTTCCGAGTTCAACAGGCACGTTCCGCAGTATCTAGACACGGTCTTGATGAGGCTTCTTGAAAAGAATCCGAGTGACCGGTTTCAGACAGCCGCTCAGGTGATCAGGGATTTGAGTTTTAGATCGCCGAAGAGATATGAGGTTGAAACCGAAGATACACAAACGAGCTATATCCCGTGGGAATCAAAATTTATCGGCCGCAAGGCTGAGATGAGCGAAATTCAGGAGGCGTTGGAGAATAAAAAATCCGGCATCTTTGTGATTCGCGGAGACAGAGGATCGGGGAAGAGCCGCTTCTTGAACGAGATCAAACACACGGCACAGGTCTCTGAGTGGGCAACCCATATTATGACCGACTCGGCCCAGCTTGATGACTGGAAGAGATCTGTCCTTGAGCCGCAGAAGACACCGACGCTATTCGGGGTTGATGATATTCATGTGGCTATGCAGGAGATTTGGGCGCCGCAGATCAAGCGGGCATATGATTCGCTGAAAAGAAGAGTTGATACGGATAGGATGCCGGTCATTCTTGTCGTGGCCTCTGATAAGACATTTGAGGGATGCGCCGGAAAAGATATCATCCTCTCAAATTTTTCAGTTGAAGATATCCGCGAATATTTTTCGACTCTCATCGGAATGCCGAATCCGCCGGAGGTGATAGTCGAGCAGATCTATCAATACACCGGAGGGAACCCTTATATAGTAACAGAGGTGATCAAGCTCCTCGTCAATGAAGGGATGCTGGTCGATTCGCAGGGAAGATGGAAAGAGTCGACATTTGAGGATATCAAGATTGACTTTGATCGTTTGAAGATGCCGGGCAGCCTTGAGGAGCGCCTTTTGCGCGATCTGAAGGATATGCCTGCAGAGGCAAAGGCAATCGCTCAGGGGATGGCGGTTTTCAAGAGGCCGGTCACGCCCGCGGACATAACGGCGGTCACCGGCGTGAAGACGGCACACGGATCTTTGATGTCGCTTGTCAGGCGCGGACTCGCGAAATTTAATGTCGGCACGGGGGCATACAGCTTCAGCCGTCCCCTCTTCGCCAATGCAATCTATAACCACATGTCGGAGGATGAAAAGTTTAGCTGGCATGAAAAGATTGTTGAATATTTGGAATGTCATTGCGAGGAGCCCCAAGCCTGTCAAGGGGCGACGAAGCAATCCAGTGAATCAACGAACGTCATTGCGAGCGAAGCGCGGCAATCCAGTGAATCAACGAACGTCATTGCGAGCGAAGCGCGGCAATCCAGTGAA
>CAZTCA010000029.1:0-14551 GCA_964612405.1 uncultured Pseudomonadota bacterium | reverse complement strand
CTACGGGCGTGATTCTTGTAATGGTTGGGATCTGTTCACTACTGTTGTTTGGATTCGACACGCTGTGGGGGACGATCGTTAAGATATTTTATAACTAAGAAAAAAAGGGGCCGTTATGGCTATGAATTGGTACGTAGTGCACACATATTCGGGATATGAGACTAAGGCCAGACAGGCTTTAGAAGAGAGGATCAAGTCTCAGAAGATGGCAGAGTTCTTTGAGGAGGTAATGATCCCTTCCGAAGATGTTGTTGAAATGAAAAAGGGAGTGAAGAAGACCTCGAAGCGTCAGTTTTTCCCCGGATATATGCTGGTCAAAATGGATCTGAATGAGAAGACCTGGCATCTGGTGAAGGGAACTCCGAAGGTCACAGGTTTTGTTGGAGGCTCAATGAATCCTCCGGTTGTTCCCGAAAATGAAGTGAGGAGAATCACAAAGCAGATTGAAGAGGGGACGCTGAAGCCGAAGCCTAAGGTTGAGTTTGAAAAGGGCGAAGAAGTTCGCGTTACAAGCGGGCCCTTTTCGACATTCTCCGGTCTTGTTGACGAAGTTATGGCAGATAAAGGCAAACTTCGTGTCATGGTGAGTATTTTTGGCAGATCAACGCCAATTGAGTTGGATTTTACGCAGGTAGAGAAAATTTAGATGGTTACGTCAGTTGAGTTGGTTGAGTCAGTTATGTCAGTTGGGCCGGTTTGGTCAGTTAATAGATCAAAAGGACTTAACAGACCAAACGGACTTAACAGACCAAACGGACTAAACGGAATTTATGGCAAAAAAAGAGACAGCAAAAATTAAACTTCAGTGCCCGGGGGGACAGGCAAACCCTGCACCACCGGTCGGACCGGCACTTGGTCAGCATGGGGTTAATATTATGGAGTTTTGCAAGCAGTTCAATGCAAGAACTCAAAAAGACAACGGGATGACTATCCCCGTGGTCATCACAGTCTATCAGGACAGGTCTTTCAGTTTTATAACAAAGACTCCTCCGGCCGCAGTGCTGTTGAAGAAAGAGGCTAAGATAGCAAAGGGATCCAGTGTGCCGAATAAAGAGAAGGTCGGCAAGATCTCCAGAAAAAAGATTGAGGAAATTGCAAAGTTGAAGATGAAGGACCTGAACTGCGCTGAGGTTTCATCAGCAATGAAAATGATTGAAGGGACTGCCCGCTCAATGGGCCTTGAGGTTATAGATTAACAGATAAAAGAGGTAATATTATGGAAGGGAAGAAATACAAAAAGAGTTCGTCGCTGGTAGACAGGGACAAGAAGTATCCTGTGGAAGAGGCTTTTGAGATCTTGGATAAGATGGAAAAGGCAAAGTTTGACGAGACCGTGGAAGTTGCAATTCATCTCGGAGTTGACCCGAAGCAATCAGACCAGATGGTCAGAGGTGCTATATCCCTCCCGCACGGGCTTGGAAAGAAAGTTTATGTGATTGTCTTTGCAAAGGGCGAGAAAGAGAAAGAGGCCAAGGAAGCCGGCGCAGATGAGGTTGGAAGTGATGATCTGATCGAGAAGATTCAGGGTGGCTGGCTGAAATTTGACAAGGCTATCGCGTCGCCGGACATGATGGGCGCGGTCGGCAAAATCGCCAAAATCTTGGGCCCCAGAGGACTGATGCCAAATCCCAAGGTCGGCAGTGTAACCAATGATATCAAAAAGGCAGTGACAGAGGCAAAAGCGGGTCGTGTCGAATTCAAGGTTGACAAGGGTGCGAACCTTCACTGTCCGATAGGCAAGAGATCGTTTGGCAGCACCAAGCTGAAGGAGAATTTTTTAACCCTCTTTGATGCAGTCGTTAAGGCAAAGCCGGCTTCATCCAAAGGTGTTTATATCAGGACTGTTGCAGTCTCGTCTGTCATAAGTCCGAGTGTCAGGTTAGATGCGAATGTAGTGGGCAAATAATCTCTTAATGAAAGAGAGAGGTAATATATGAATCGTACGGAGAAACAGAAGGAAGTGGAAAAGTTTTCCGAGAAGATGCAAAAATCGAAGTCGTGTATTTTTGCCGATTACAGAGGACTGACTGTGGCCCAAATGACGGACTTGCGTCAGAAACTCTATCAGGAAAAATCCACAATCAACGTGGTGAAAAACAGGCTCGCAAAGCGGGCAATAAAGAGTCTCTCGATTGAAGGGTTGGATGAGTTTTTCAAGGGTCCCACTGCGGTTGCGTCGTCGTATGCGGATCCGGTTTCTCCGGCAAAGATTCTGGTCAAGTTTGCAAAAGACAATGAAAAACTGAAAATCAAGGCCGGCTATATGGATGGAAAGATCCTGGACTTGAACATAATTAGGGAGCTTGCATCACTTCCATCAAGAGAAATTCTGCTTGCCAAGATGCTTGGTTCAATGAGTGCGCCTGCCACAAATCTGGTCGGCGTGTTATCGGCTTTGCCAAGGCAATTGGTGCAGGTTATCAATGCAATAAAAGAACAAAAGAACTAACTACGCTTAATCAACCATACGTTTAAATATTTAAGCGTTAAAATGGTTGCCCACTTGACCGTACCACAAAAATGTTACGGAGCCATTTGGGGCGAAAAACAGGAGGAGAGTATGACAGAGGCAGCAACAAAAGAACAGATTGTAGAGACACTAAAAGGGATGACCCTGCTCCAGGTCTCCGAGCTGGTAAAAGAGCTCGAAGAGACATTCGGCGTTTCGGCAGCGGCCCCGGTTGCGGTGGTAGCGGCAGGCGCGGCAGGCGCGGCAGTTGAAGAGCAGACTGAATTCAGCGTTATCCTGACGGATACAGGACCAAACAAGATCAATGTGATTAAAGAGCTTCGTGTTGTAGCGCCTGGTCTTGGACTGAAAGAGGCAAAGGAATTAGCAGAGAGCGCGCCAAAGGCAGTCAAAGAGGGCGTCAGCAAAGAAGACGCACAAAAGATGAAGGAAGCCCTGGAAAAAGCCGGCGCAAAAGTAGAGATTAAGTAAAGAGCGCTCAATTTATTAATCGAACGTTAGTGATATCGTAAGGATCTCCCTGATTGACGGGGAGATCCTTTACGGTTCACAAAGCATGATAAAGGTGTAAACATGGTCACAGCCACCCCCCGTCGTATTCGTAAAAACTTTTCACAGATTCAAAAGGTTATGGAAATACCAAACCTTATTGAATTACAAAAAATATCATTTGACAAGTTCCTGCAGGCTGAGGTTCAGCCAAGCGAGAGGCATGATGTAGGATTGCAGGAAGTTTTCAAAGAGGCATTCCCAATAAAGGATTTCAACCAGACGGCGTCGCTGGAATTTGTCAGCTATTCTCTGGAAGATCCTAAATATGATGTGGATGAATGCCGCAGTCGCGGAATGACCTATTCCGCACCGATGAGAGTGTTGGTAAGATTAATTGTGTGGGACACTAATGAAGAGACCGGTGCCCAGACAATTCGTGATGTCAAGGAGCAAGAGGTCTATTTTGGCGAAGTTCCTCTAATGACCGATCAGGGTACATTTATTATTAATGGCACTGAGAGGGTTGTTGTTAGTCAGCTACATAGATCCCCCGGCGTATTTTTTGAACACGACAAGGGGAAGACCCACGTTTCAGGAAAATTGTTATATTCAGCCAGAGTGATCCCATATCGCGGGTCATGGCTAGATTTTGAATTTGACGCAAAAGATATAGCGCACGTGAGAATTGACCGTCGCAGGAAACTGCCGGCCACAGTCCTTTTGAGGGCGCTCGGTTACTCAGTGGAAGAGCTCTTGAACTATTATTATAAGAGCGAGGAGTTCAGCTGGGAGGGGAAGAAATATTGGAAGAATTTTGTTCCAGAGGTTCTGATCCATCAAAAAGCAAATCGTGACATCAAAGATCCTTCAGGAGAGGTTATAGTCAAGAAGGGGAGAAAACTGTCACGAGTCAGCGTTGAAAAGCTAAAAAAGGCAAATACCACCGAAATACCAGTTGAGTTGGAGGAGATGCTTGGAAGGATATCTGCTCACGATGTCGTCAACCCAACTACCGGCGAGATCATCCTGGGTGTTAACGAGCCTTTAGATGAAGAGAAATTTGAGAAGATCAAGGAGTGTAAGATTGATAAGCTCCAGTTGTTGTATATAGACGAGCTCAATGTAGGGAGTTATCTCAGAAATACATTATTAGTTGATAAGGTAAACACAACAGAGGAAGCGATAATTGAAGTCTATAAACGTCTGCGCCCGGGAGATCCCGTCACCATTGAGACGGCAACGGCATTTTTCGAGAATCTCTTCTTCAACCCGGAACGTTATGATCTGTCTAAAGTCGGACGCCTGAAAATCAATCACAAGTTCGGATTTGATGTTCCGCTAGAAGTCGGGACCTTGAGAAAAGAAGATATATTAGAGATAGTCAAATACCTGCTCAACCTGAAAGATGGTGAAGGTGCTATTGACGACATTGATCACCTGGGAAACAGGAGGATCAGGGCCGTTGGCGAGTTGTTGGAGAATCAGTTCAGGGTCGGTCTGGCAAGAATGGAGCGTGCAATTCGCGAGAGAATGAGTCTGCAGGAAGTCGAGACGCTGATGCCGCACGACCTGGTCAATGCAAAGCCTGTGATGGCGGTCGTAAAAGAATTTTTCAGTTCATCTCAGTTGTCTCAGTTCATGGACCAGACAAACCCTCTATCAGAAATTACGCACAAGAGGCGTCTATCCGCGTTGGGACCGGGAGGTCTGACCCGCGAGCGCGCAGGTTTTGAAGTTCGCGACGTCCACTCAACACACTATGGCCGTATCTGCCCGATCGAGACACCCGAAGGTCCGAACATCGGTCTGATCGCGAGTCTTTCAACATATGCACGTGTTAACGAATTTGGTTTCATCGAAACACCCTATAGAAAAGTTGCCGGGGGTAAGGTGAGCAATGAAGTGATTTATGCATCGGCCCTTGAGGAAGAGAAGTATACCATTGCCCAGGCCAACGCCAGGTTGAACGAGAAGGGCGAGTTTGTTAATGATACAATTCAGTGCCGCAAGAGCGGTGAATCGATGCACGCCCCGGCGTCTGAAGTTCAGTTGATGGACGTGTCGCCAAACCAGCTTGTTTCGGTAGCGGCGTCGCTTATCCCGTTCCTCGAGCACGATGACGCAAACAGAGCTCTCATGGGATCAAACATGCAACGTCAGGCGGTTCCCTTGATGAAGCCGTCTGCCCCTCTAGTTGGAACATCTATTGAAGCTATCGTTGCCAGAGATTCCGGAGTGACTGTTGTTGCTAAGAACGACGGAACCGTGATGGAAGTTGACGCAACAAGAATTCTTGTCAAGCCCACACGTTCAGCCGGCGTCAAGAAGACAAAGAAGAAGGGGACAGACCTCGATAGTTATAAACTTACAAAATACAGACGCTCAAATCAGAATACTTGCATCAACCAGAGACCTATAATTTCCCCCGGTGACAAGGTGAAGGCCGGAGACGTCATAGCAGACGGCCCTTCCACAAACATGGGCGAATTGGCAATGGGCCAGAATATTATGGTCGCATTCATGCCGTGGGGTGGTTACAACTTCGAAGATTCAATCCTGATCTCAGAGCGTGTTGTCAAAGAAGATGTCTTCACGTCAGTGCATATTGAAGAATTTGAATGTGTCGCACGTGATACAAAGCTTGGGAAAGAGGATATCACGAGAGATATCCCGAACGTTGGAGAAGAGGCCCTGGCGAATCTGGATGAAGGCGGAATTATCAGAATCGGCGCTGAGGTGAGCCCCACAGACATATTGGTCGGAAAGATTACACCAAAAGGCGAAACACAACTCTCTCCCGAAGAGAAACTCCTTCGTGCAATATTTGGTGAGAAGGCGGGAGATGTTAAAGACAGTTCACTGCGCGTACCTCCGGGAATTCAGGGTATTGTGATCGACGCACAGGTTTTCTCCAGAGAAGGCATTGATATGGAATCAGAGCCCGCAGATGAGGAGACAGCAAAGCTGAAGAAAGATCTGGAAGGAGAGCTGAAACAGGTTTGTTCGACATCGGCTAAGAGGATTAAGACTCTGCTTATTGGAAAGACATCATCTTCCAAGGTGATGGCTGATGATGAGGAGACCGTCCTTCTGCCGTCTGGCAAGACCATAACAGAAAAGGTATTAGATAATATTCCGATACAGAAGTGGGGAGAGATCTCAGTCTCCAAAGGCGAGGATATTGAAGAAGAAGTTGCGGAATTGTTGGAGGCCCTTGAAGAACAGCAGGATCTCGTAAAGATGATGTATGACCAGAAAGTGGCCAAGCTCAAAAAGGGCGACGAGCTCCCTCCGGGCGTTATCAAGATGGTCAAGGTCTACGTTGCCGTGAAGAGAAAGCTTCAGGTCGGTGACAAAATGGCGGGTCGTCACGGAAACAAGGGCGTTGTCTCAAGAATTCTTCCCGAAGAGGATATGCCTTATCTGGAAGACGGGCGCCCGGTTGATATCGTTCTAAACCCCCTCGGCGTTCCGTCTCGTATGAACGTTGGTCAGATCCTTGAGTGTCACTTGGGATGGGCGGCGCGAGTGTTAGGCGAACAACTGCAGGAGATGGTTGATAAGGCAGTTGGCAAAGATGCCCTCGTGAAGAAGCTCAAGAAGATCTATAATTCTCCAACATTGAATGAGTTCCTGGATAGCGCGACGGAGGAAGAGGTCCAGAAGTTGGTATTTGGCCTCAAGAACGGTCTATTCCTGGATTCGCCGGTCTTTGACGGAGCCGAGGAGAAACAGATTAAAGAATATCTTGCTATGGCAGGTCTGCCCAGCGACGGCCAGACAGCACTTTTCGACGGACGCACAGGCGATACCTTCGCTCACTCGGTGACTGTTGGTATTATGTATATGATGAAACTGCATCACCTTGTCGAGGACAAGATTCACGCACGTGCAATCGGTCCATATTCACTGGTTACCCAGCAGCCCCTCGGTGGTAAAGCACAGTTTGGCGGCCAGAGACTGGGAGAAATGGAAGTATGGGCTCTCGAGGCTTATGGTGCCGCATCAGCCCTGCAGGAATTCCTCACCGTCAAATCAGACGATGTTGTGGGGCGCACAAGGATGTATGAAGCGATTGTGAAGGGAAACCCGAATCTCGAACCTGGGCTACCGGAATCGTTTAACGTTTTGATCAAAGAACTTCAGGCACTTTGTCTCGATACAGAGTTAATTGAAAATAAATAAAGAGGTCAAAACATGGCAGACATTTATAGCTTTTTCGATAAACCAAAAGATCCGCTCTCCTTTTCAGGAGTGAAGATCAAGATTGCGTCGACCGAAAGAATCATGGAGTGGTCGAGGGGTGAGGTCAAGAAGCCGGAGACGATAAATTATCGTACCTTCAAACCCGAACGTGACGGTCTGTTCTGCGCGAAGATATTCGGTCCTGTGAAGGATTATGAGTGTAATTGCGGAAAATACAAGCGCATGAAGCACAGGGGCATCGTTTGCGAAAAGTGCGGTGTTGAGGTGATCCAGTCAAAAGTCCGCCGCGAGCGGATGGGGCACATTACACTTGCTTCTCCGGTTGCGCATATCTGGTTTCTGAAGAGCTTGCCGAGCAGATTGGGAATGATGCTCAATGTCTCTCTAAAAGATATTGAGAGAGTCCTCTACTGCGAAGCCTATATTATTACAGATCCCGGAGTATCGGAGTTGATTGAAGGAGATATTTTAACAGAAGATAAGTATCAGAAGGCGCTGGATCAATACGGCCCGATATTTAAAGTCGGAACCGGCGGAGAGGTCGTTCGTGATCTATTAAAGAAGATAGATTTGGATGCGATTTCAAAACAGCTCCGAAAAGATATTGTTAAGACAAAGTCTGAGGCGACAAGAAAGAAGATTGCCAGAAGGTTGAAGCTCGTTGAGAATTTTAAAGAGGCAGGAAATAAACCAGAATGGATGATGTTGGAGGTCGTACCGGTATTACCACCTGATCTAAGACCCTTGGTGCCATTAGACGGTGGGAGGTTCGCGACCTCTGATTTAAATGATTTATACAGGAGAGTCATAAACAGAAACAACCGTCTAAAAAGGTTGTTGGAGCTCTCCGCACCTGACATCATCATCAGAAATGAAAAGAGGATGTTGCAGGAAGCAGTTGATGCGTTGTTTGACAACGGAAGGCGCTCACGTCCTTTCACAGGCCCGTCACACAGGCCTTTGCGGTCACTCTCTGACATGCTAAAAGGCAAGCAGGGTCGTTTCCGTCAGAACCTTCTCGGAAAACGTGTCGACTATTCAGGTCGTTCGGTTATCGTGGTCGGCCCGGAATTAAAACTCCATCAATGTGGTCTTCCCAAGAAGATGGCGTTGGAGCTCTTCAAGCCATTTATCTATAACAGACTCGAGCTCAAAGGTCTGGTTTCAACGATCAAGAGCGCAAAGAGGATGGTGGAAAAAGAGACGCCGGAAGTTTGGGATGCGCTAGATGATGTTATTAAAGAGCATCCGGTTATGTTAAACCGTGCGCCGACACTTCACCGTCTGGGAATGCAGGCGTTCGAGCCGGTATTAATCGAAGGCAAGGCGATTCAGCTTCACCCGCTGGTTTGCGCCGCATTCAACGCCGACTTTGACGGTGACCAGATGGCAGTTCACGTTCCTCTCTCGATGGAAGCACAGGTCGAGGCGAGAGTTTTGATGATGTCTACGAATAATATTTTGTCACCTGCAAACGGAAAGCCGATCATCAGCCCCACGCAGGATATGGTTTTAGGACTCTATTGGATGAGCCGCGAAAGGCCGTTTGCCAAGGGCGAAGGTTATACCTTCTCTTCACCAGACGAAGTTGCGATTGCCTATGACGCCGGAGAAGTGGACATGCAGGCTCGTATCAAGGTGAGATTGCAGGGAAAGATTCAGGAGACAACGGTCGGGCGTGTCATTATTTATGATATAACGCCAAAGGTTATCGACTTTGAACATGTCAATCGCGTGATGGAGAAGAAGACGATCGCGAACCTGATAGATGTTTGTTACAGATTATGCGGTGAGAAAGAGACAGTTCTTCTTGCAGATCATATCCGCTCGCTCGGCTACAAATATTCAACCGTTGCCGGAATATCTATCTGTATTGACGATATGAAAATTCCGGAATCAAAAACCGCGCTGATCGCGGCCGCAGATAAAGAGGTTAAACAGGTCGAAGAGCAGTATGCAATGGGTCTCATCACCTCCGGCGAGAAGTATAATAAGGTAATCGACATTTGGGCAAAGACTACAGACAATGTTGCCGATGAGATGATGGCGTGTATCAAGAGAGAGGAATATGAAGATGAAGAGGGAAAGAAGACGATACAAACAAGCTTCAACCCCTTATTCATCATGGCAGACTCAGGAGCCCGCGGAAGCGCACAGCAGCTACGTCAGCTGGCAGGTATGCGCGGATTGATGGCCAAACCATCGGGGGAAATTATTGAAACACCTATCACGGCAAACTTCCGTGAGGGATTGAATGTGTTGCAGTATTTTATATCAACGCACGGTGCCCGTAAAGGCTTGGCTGATACGGCGCTCAAAACAGCAAACTCCGGATATCTCACAAGAAGGCTCGTAGACGTTGCACAAGATGCTACGATAACAGAGGATGACTGTGGAACGCTTGATGGTATTATGATGATTCCTCTGGTTGAAGGCGGAGAGATTATTGAGACTCTCGGTGAACGTATATTGGGCCGTGTCACACTCCGTGACGTGACGGATCCGATCACTGATGAAATTTTGGTCCCGGCCGGAACGGAACTTGATGAGGAGAAGGTCAATAAGATAGAAGAGGCCGGAATCGAAAAGGTCTTGATGAGATCAGCGCTTACCTGCGAAACAAAGTGGGGACTCTGCGCGAAGTGTTACGGTCGTGATCTGGCAAGAGGATATATGGTGAGTACCGGCGAGGCAGTCGGTGTTATTGCTGCACAGTCGATTGGTGAACCGGGAACACAGCTCACAATGAGAACCTTCCACATCGGTGGAACGGCATCTAGAAGAGCCGAGCAGTCTTCACTTGAGGCTCGTCACGAAGGATTTGTCAAATATCACAATGTGAACATAGTTCTTAATAAAGATAAGAAACAGGTTGTGATGAACAGGAACGGCGAAGCAAGCATTGTTGACGAGACCGGCCGTGAACGCGAAATATATAGACTCACCTACGGTGCGATAATGCTCAAAAAAGATGGGGAGAAGATTGAAAAAGGAAATCTTATTGCCGAGTGGGATCCTTATACAACCCCTATTCTGACTGAGTCTACGGGTATTGTGAAGTTCGGTGATGTGATTGAAGGTCTCACAATGGTGGAACAGGTCGATGAAGTGACAGGTCTTGCTCAAAAGGTTATAGCTGTTTCAAAAGATACCACAGCCAGACCCAGAATATCGATCAAAGATGTCGGTGGCGGAACTCTCAAAGTACAGGCCGAGAGAGAAGCCAGATATCTGTTGCCAGTCGGTGCCCACATTGTTGTGGCAGAAGGTGACAGCGTTCAGGCCGGCGACATCATTGCAAAGATTCCCAGAGAAACGACAAAGACAAAGGATATCACCGGTGGTCTGCCGCGTGTTGCCGAGCTCTTTGAAGTTAGAAAACCGAAAGAGTATACCGTTATTTCTGAAATCGAAGGTGTGGTCTCTTTTGGAAAAGACACGAAAGGGAAAAGAAATGTTGTTGTTACGCCGCCGGTCGGAGAGGCAATTGAATATCTGATTCCTAGAGGAAAACATATCACAGTTCACGACGGGGATCATGTGAAGGCGGGCGAAGCGTTGATGGACGGTTCTCCGAATCCGCATGATATATTAAGAATTCTCGGAGAAAAAGAATTGGCGACATATCTCGTTAATGAAATTCAGGAAGTGTACAGATTGCAGGGCGTTAAGATTAACGACAAACATATCGAAGTGATCGTCAGAAGAATGCTCAGAAACGTGCGAATCATTGACACCGGCGATACGAGACTGCTTGTAGATGAGCAGGTTGAAAGATCGATTTTCGATGATATCAACGAAGAGACAAAGAAAAAGGGCGGAAAACCGGCAACTGCAGAGACGATGCTTTTGGGTATAACCAAGGCATCTCTTTCAACAGAGAGTTTTATCTCTGCGGCAAGCTTCCAGGAGACAACCAAGGTCTTGACCGAGGCGGCCTCCACCGGAAAAGTAGACTATCTGCGTGGACTGAAAGAGAACGTGATTATGGGAAGGCCGATACCGGCAGGCACTGGGCTTAAGAGATACAAGAACTTAGAGCTCAGAGTTGAAGAAGTACTTGAAGAAGTGACAGAGAAGCCGGCCGGAATTGAGTTTGACAGTGTACACGCCTCTTAAGTGCTTGACTTCTAGGGGGGTTTTTGGTAGAGACCCCGCGCTTTGTAAGTGGCGGTAAATATAAGGATAAAAAGATGCCCACAATAAATCAGTTGGTTGGAACAAGCAGGAAGAAGCTGGATATGCGCGGAAAAGCTCCGGCATTACAGAGTTGTCCGCAGAGACGCGGTGTTTGTGTACGTGTCTATACGACAACGCCGAAAAAACCAAACTCGGCATTGAGAAAGGTTGCGCGTATCAGATTGACCAACGGTTTTGAAGTAACAGGCTATATACCGGGAGAAGGACATAATTTGCAGGAACACTCCGTTGTTCTGGTTCGTGGCGGTCGTGTTAAAGATCTACCGGGTGTTCGTTATCATATTGTTCGCGGAACACTGGATACAACAGGAGTTGAAAATAGGAAGAAGAGCAGATCCAAATACGGATCAAAGAAACCCAAATAGGAGTTTCGAGTTTCGGGTTTCGGGGTTCGTAAAAAAAACGAATCATGAATCACGAATCACGAATCACGAAAAAGATGCCAAGAAGAAAACGTGGATCATTAAAGAGAGATATTTTGCCGGACCCGAAATATGGAGATAAGCTGGTCGGGCAATTGATTAATAAGATAATGTATGGCGGAAAGAAATTTGCCAGTGAAAATATTGTATACGGAGCGTTTGATATTCTTGAAAATGCAAAGAAAGATGAACCGGTTAAGATATTCAAGGAATCATTAGAGAAGATCAAGCCGCTCATGGAAGTGAAATCGAGAAGGGTCGGCGGTGCAAACTATCAGGTCCCCTGCGAAGTTAGCCCAAACAGAAAATTGAGTCTTGGTATTCGCTGGCTGATCAACTCCGCAAGAGCGAGATCAGAGAAGACAATGAGAGCCCGTCTAGCCGCGGAATTATTAGATGCGCTGGAGAATAGAGGGGCGGCAGTAAAGAAGCGTGAAGAAGTGCATAGAATGGCAGAGGCAAACAAGGCCTTCGCACATTTCAAGTGGTAAACAACTAAAGGTAGCCTCGCCGAGAATGAGGTAATATTATAGCGAAGTACTCTAGGCCGGCTTGCCTGAAGAGTGCAAACCGGCATTTCTTTATTTTATGACGACTACAGAAGATCAAATACTACAAAAGACACGCAATATCGGCATCATAGCCCATATTGATGCGGGGAAGACCACCGTTTCCGAGCGTATTCTTTTCTATACCGGCAAGACTTATAAGATTGGAGAGGTTCATGACGGAACTGCCGTTATGGATTGGATGGAGCAGGAGCAGGAGCGCGGGATTACAATTACATCCGCGGCAACGACTGCAGCGTGGAATGGTCACAAAATTAACATCATCGACACCCCCGGTCATGTCGATTTTACAGTAGAGGTCGAGAGATCCCTTCGTGTGTTGGACGGGGCGGTTGGCGTGTTCTGTGCGGTTGGTGGTGTGGAACCCCAGTCTGAAACAGTCTGGAGACAGGCCAATAAATATAAAGTTCCCCGTATAGCGTTTGTAAATAAGATGGATCGCGTCGGAGCTGATTT
This sequence comes from uncultured Pseudomonadota bacterium, assembly GCA_964612405.1. Classification (GTDB taxonomy): domain Bacteria; phylum UBA10199; class UBA10199; family 1-14-0-20-49-13; genus CAZTCA01. The sequence goes on along the minus strand of CAZTCA010000029.1, from coordinate 1,736 downwards.
TGATAACGTGGTTCACATGATGAGGGAGAGACTCCATGCACATCCGGTCCGTTTTCAGATGCCGGTTGGTGCCGGAGAGGATTTTGAAGGCATAATAGATTTAGTTTACAATAAATATCTGACGTACGATTTTGATAGTCATGGGGCAACTGTTGTTGAGAACGAAATACCGGATGCGTATAAGGAGAGGGCTCTGGACTATCATCAGAGGATTATCGAATCGGTCGTTGAGTATGACGACGCAATCCTTCATAAATATTTGGAGGGTCAGACTATATCAGCAGAAGAGATCTGGAAGTGCGCAAGACTTGCAACGATTTCAATGAGAGTTACGCCTGTGTTCTGCGGTGCGGCCTTCAAAAATAAGGGTGTACAGAGGCTCCTTGATGCAGTTGTAAATCTCCTGCCTTCGCCCTTGGACAGGCCTCCTGTGGAAGGGTATCATCCGGACGATACCGAAAAGAAACCCATCACAAGAAAAGCTTCGGTTAATGAACCGTTGTCAGCGTTGGCATTCAAAATTGCGACCGATCCGTACGTTGGACAGTTGACATATGTGAGAGTCTACTCGGGCAAGTTGGTGTCCGGATCCCCGGTGCAGAATGTTGCAAGGGACAAAAAGGAGAGAATTGGCCGCCTCCTTCGCATGCATGCCAATAAACGTGAGGATGTCAAAGAAGTTGGAGCGGGAGATATTGCGGCGGTTGTCGGTCTCAAGTTTACAACAACCGGCGACACAATTGCCGATGCGTCCAACCCAATCGTGCTTGAAGGCGTTGACTTTCCGGAGCCTGTTATATCAATTACAATTGAACCCAAGACAAAAGCAGACCAGGAAAAACTAGGCATTTCTTTACAGAAGCTGGCTCTTGAAGATCCATCATTTCGGGTGAGGGTTGATGAAGAGACCGGGCAGACTATCATTTCAGGAATGGGCGAGCTTCATCTGGAGATCATTGTCGATCGAATGATGCGCGAATTCAATGTTGACGCGAACGTTGGCCAGCCGCAGGTTGCCTATCGCGAGACAGTTTCCAAGCTAGCAAAGGCGGAGACGAAGTATATCAAGCAGACAGGTGGCCGCGGTCAGTACGGCCACGTTATCTTGAGCGTTGAGCCGGGCGAAAGAGGGGCCGGTTTTGAATTTGTTGATGCAGTGAAAGGCGGAAGGATCCCAAGGGAATATATCAATGCTATCAAGAAAGGACTGGAAGAGGCGATAGACACCGGAGTGTTGGCAGGCTACCCAGTCGTTGATATCAAAATTACGATTATAGACGGCAGTTATCACGAGGTCGATTCATCGGATATGGCGTTTAAGATAACGGCATCAATGGCTTTTAAAGATGCCTGCAATAAGGCCAGTCCGGTGCTTCTGGAGCCGATTATGGGTCTTGAGGTCGTGACCCCGGAGAACTTTGTGGGCATGGTAAATTCCGATCTAAATGCCCGCCGCGGGAAGATCATGCGCTCGGAAATGCGCACTGGGAGCCACATTGTGGTTGCTCAAGTACCTCTTGCAAAAATGTTCGGATATGCTACAAGTCTGCGCTCCGCGACGCAGGGCAGGGCAACGTATTCAATGCAATTTTCGCATTACGAGCCGGCACCAAAAAGCGTGTCAGAAGAGATAGTTGCGAAGGTTCAGGGAAGATAAAAGTATAGCCAGATTTTAAAAAACGGAGGCATGTTATGGGTAAAGAAAAATTTGTAAGAAACAAACCGCACGTGAACAT
>CAZTCA010000028.1:0-15214 GCA_964612405.1 uncultured Pseudomonadota bacterium | reverse complement strand
CGTCGACCTTCGGCCTCCTCGCGATGACAAGTCGAATTTCCCGACAGGCTCCTAGTGTGTTAAGAAGCAAAAGGGCAATAGAGGTCAACATTCAAATCATGCGTGCATTTGTTTATCTGCGTCGAATGATAATCACTCACAAAGATCTTTCACAGAAACTTGCGGTGCTTGAAAAGAAGTATGACTCGCAATTTAGAATTGTGTTTAATGCGATTCGCGAATTGATGGCGCCACCGCCAGCTAAACAAAAAAGAAAGATGGGATATCACTAAATGTCAAATCTTAACCGAAAAAATATAAGGAAGGTTTATGAAATTGAAAGTGAAGAGCAGGGTGGCTACTCCCGGGAAAGCGCCTTCGTTGCTAAAGGCAATTCCGCTTGCCTCAATCCCAAAGAAACGCATTGCCCCAAATCTGAAAGTCGGTTGCACCGCAAACCCGTGTCCGTTCTGGAATTTGGCATCGCTAAATTTTGCATAAACATCTATCGAGACATTCTTCCACTGAAATTTTACTCCCGTCATTGTTCCGATGTGAACGTAATGATCTCTCAAAAAAGGATCATAAAAAAGCGGATGTAATTTGAGCGTTTTGAAAAAATCATTCAACGGAAGCTTTGATAGCTCAGAGAGATCTATCTTTGGTTTTATGCCGAGGCCGAATCTGGGAGTTGAAGACATATTGTCAGTCAAGGACATGCGCCAATATAGGCCGTATAAGGTGTGTTGTAAATATAATAATATCTTGCCTGTACGGACGCGTTGTAATAATCTTACACGTCATGGAGAGATTCATAGGCATTTTGGGGCTTGTCACACTGCTCGGAATTGCATTCATTCTTTCAAACAACAGACGCAAGATTAAGTGGCGCACTGTCGCGGCAGGGATATCGCTTCAAGTCACAATCGGCCTTCATGTCGATTCTCTACTATCTTGGGGTCATGCAGAAGATTGTCGAAGTCTTTGGGAGAGGAATGAAGTGGGTTATGGGGACATCGGGTTCGGAATCTCTTTCATGCGCGTCTAACATTTTTGTCGGCCAGACTGAGGCGCCGCTACTTATCAGGCCATTTCTAAAAGGGATGACAAATTCGGAACTTTTCACAATCATGGTCGGAGATTTTGCAACAATTGTGGGGATAATGGTCTAATATGCAAACCCGTGCCGATAAAATACCACCGTTTCTGGTGATGGAAGTTTTGGAGAGGGCGCATGACCTTGAGAGGCAGGGGCATAATATCATCCATCTGGAGATCGGTGAGCCGGATTTTGATACGCCAAAAAAGGTGAAGGATGCCGCAAAGAGGGCGATTGACGAGGGGAAGACTCACTACACGCACAGTATTGGGATATTGCCTCTCCGCGAGGCGGTGGCATCTCATTATAAAAAGAGATACAACGTCAATGTCTGCCCCGAGCAGGTGATCATCACAATGGGGACGTCGCCAGCACTTCTTCTCACGCTCTGTTCAATTGTGAACCCGCACGATGAAGTCATCCTCTCCAACCCAACATATGCCTGCTATCCAAACTTTGTCACATATATAGACGGGAAGCCGGTCTTTGTGCCGATCTATGCGGAGGAGGGTTTTGTTTTCGATCCGAAGAGGATTAAGAAAGAGATCAGCAAAAAGACAAAGGCGATTATAATTAACTCACCATCAAACCCGACCGGTTGCGTTCTTTCAAAAAATGTGATGGGGGATATCGCCGAGCTTGGGCCGCATGTAATCTCAGATGAAATTTATCATGGCCTTGTTTATGGCGAAAAAGAACATTCAATTCTGGAGTTTACCGACAAGGCCTTTGTCCTGAACGGCTTTTCAAAACTTTATGCAATGACGGGTTGGAGACTCGGTTATATTATTGCGCCCAAAGAATTTGTCCGTCCGATTCAAAAATCGACCCAGAATATATTCATCAGCCCGAATTCCATTTCACAATATGCAGGTGTTGCGGCGCTTACAGAAGATCATCCGGAGATTCCGGAGATGGTGAAGACATACGACAAACGTAGAAGGTTTATCATTGATCGTCTGCGTGATTTGGGGTTTGGCGTTGCGCACGAACCCAATGGGGCATTTTATGTCTTGGCCGATGCCAGAAAATTCTGCACGGATTGTAAAAAACTCGCCTTCGATATTTTAGAGAAAGCCCACGTTGCCGTGACGCCGGGGATTGATTTCGGCACCAACGCGCAAGGATTCCTGCGCTTCTCATATGCCAATTCGATTGAGAATATAGACGAAGCCTGCAATCGCCTGAAAAATTATATCTCCCAGTTATAACTCAAAAAACACCAAGGATATTTTAGGGTTGCATTATCTCTTTCCTGTCGCTATACGACGTTCTAATGGTAGTGACCTCCGCCATAATATTAGCCTGTTTGGCCCTTGCGGAACTTTCTTGTGATCGTAAGAGGACGGTGACGACCCAGAATCTGAGTGAAGATGTCGGTGCCGACCTCCCCGCCGTTGATGTCCTTAAAATAAAGGATGTTTATACATCGCCGGATACGAACAATGTTAGTGATGCGGAGGGATTGCCGGAATCAGAAATTTCGGAAGAAATTCAAGACACATATCAAGAGGTTCATCCTCCATCGGAATATGAAAAGTGTCTAAAGTTAAAAATAAATAAAACGGGAGACGACATTAAAGCGGGCCTTCCTTTTGCCGGTTGTCTGGATGAAGTATCTCTTGCGATGTATCCCGATATAACTCTCTGTGTCAAAGCTTACGCATATTTGATACCAATGCCCGGAGTATCACAAGTTCAATTAGAAGCGTTTGGAGGGCCCGACAATTTGATGGGTTATGGCCTCACGTATACGCTCGAACGTTTTTTTGATACTACCGATGAGGAAGATCGTATTTGGTTTAATTACGAATGGATATTATGTCCCAAGTGTATGGATCCTGACGAGGGGGCGTCGGTTGAGCCGAGTCACTGGATTTTACCTCCCAAATTTATATCACGCTATCGGCCCATAAACGGAATGCCTGAAGTTTCAACTGACGTTCAGGTCTGGGCGAAGGTCTGCGACGCCGTCTCCATAAAAAATATGTATGGTGCAGATCCGGTGGATGAAATGGAGGTCGTGGAAGTGGAGAGTGGGTGGAGTACGTACGAAACAAACGGAAATGCTAATGGTGTATCGACAAATATGCTGATTGAGGACAAGTCCGATTCGCCATGGTTCAGCCTATTAGTTTACAATGAAAATTCCGAAAATTGTGCTCGCTCGGCCTGCGCAGTCGTAGATTCAATTGAAAAAGTAGAGTCGCTAAGCAATAACAAACCGAAAGAGGTTGTTAAGATAAAGAATCCGTCGCTTGAGTCTATCTTTAATGCAATGTGGCAGAGTCCAACCGGATCCTATTTTATCCACATATCTTTGAGCGGTGCTATGCATGTCTATCCCAATATGTTTTCCAGAAAATATCGGTGTGATATTAATGATGCAGATAAGGAGAACTCTTTCTACGATTCAGGGCATCCATATAGTAGGGTTGTTTGGGTTTGTGACGATAAGGATGACAGTTATCCACCCAAATATAGGCTGACTATTTCTGCGGAACGGAAATATATCCCTGATGAAGAAAAAACCCCCGATAAAGATTATAACTATTTTGTGCAATTGATTCACGAAAATATCGACGATGGAATATTGGCAGGTTCAATGTGTTATTACACATCGACAACCGAGTTGGACGAAAAGGGAATTGACCCCAAGGCATGCCCACAATGCGGCAAAGGGTCGGAAGGTGTTTGTTTAAAGGAGCCGAAGGAATAATATGAGCTCAAACGATCGCATATCTCTGAGAGCCGCCTATGTGTATCAGACGGGGCTCACCCTCAAAGATAATTTTTTGAGGAATGCGGATTCTCTTGCCTTCACCGGCAACTATCAACATCATGGAGTGAATCTGGAAATCGGTTTTGAAGGATTTAAAGCACTCAAGGACAGGGCCGTGACCGCATCTCTTTTGATCGGCTATACAAACGCACAGTTTAAGGGAACCGTAGATGTTTCCAATTTGATGCCTATCACATTTCTTGACCCGTGGGGCGCCATGCTCAGGGGCCTGCCGGATGTGGACGTGGAATCCGAATTTCATAAAGTCAGTCTTGGAATGGTTTTTTATTGGCCTTGGTTGCAGGATGGTTGGTGGGAATTTCTTACACCCACTCTTGGCTTTTGCGCATATTATGCCAGATCCAAGCAGTTGAACTTTGAGCAGGTGGATGATGATACGATGCAGATCACCAAGATCGCCGGCAACGAGTGGGGCGGAACACTTTTGACCGGTCTAAAATTATTAAAATTTGATTTTAGCAAATTCGGGGCTCCGGTCGGCCTGGATCTCAAGGCCAATGTTGGAGTCGATGTGGGCAATATAGAAAATTTTGTGGGTGGTTTTGAGGTAGGGTTTTATGTATTTTTTGATGTCGGTAAGGATGAGCCGCCGGAACCGCTGGAATTGCCAAAACCAAATGTCCCAAAAGAGATATACGGTGTGCCGGAGAGCAATAAGTTTAGAGGGGTCCTCCTACAATAGAATTTTATTCAGCATTATAATCGTTATAATCCAAATAGATAGCGGTGCCTATTAAAGTACTTTCCAGGCTATTTTCTGAGATCTACCGTGAGTCGGCCGGCCAATGTCTCTCCGGCAAGGTTATCATCGAAAAGATCATTTCCAATCTCCGGCAGGGTGACAAAAAAGACAAGATTACATCTCTTTTTGCCGGCACTCCCCTCGATTGTGAATGTTTCGCCGTCAATACTCTTCACCAGCCGGCCGGATGTCATTTCAATATCATTCAGGTTGAACGAGACCATCGCTTCGCCTGTATCTTCGTTTTCAATGGAGATTGACAGGTCCACATTGTGTGCTTCAACGACCATGTCGCCGTTATTATTCTCATATATCTCAACATTGATCTTTCCATATTTTCCACCCTGAATCGTGCCCGAATAGCCAAACTGTGTTCCTGTGAGCGGGGGGACGGCGCGCCCTTCAATGAGCATCCCATCCTCTGTTGGAAGATAGTCTACATCTCCGGAGCCTGTAAAAATGATTTCTGGAAAACTGCTATTCGGGAGCGAAATCCCCATACTCACTGCGACGCTGACGGTATCGCTCTCTGCATGCGCGGAATTGTAGTCCATTCCGAGAACCATTTTTTGATACACTGAAGCATCATCCGCCTCTTCTGCACTTGCAAAGGCGGGTAGGATTAAAAGGATTATGAGCGGAAGATATATTTTTTTCATAAAACCTCTTTAATGAATGATTTTAATTTTGTCATTGCGAGGAGCCGTGCGACGAAGCAATCTAGTGAATTCTCTGGATTGCCGCGTCGGCCTATCGGCCTCCTCACAATGACGTTATCAAATAACTTCCATCGTTTACATTACTTTTGACAGTAACGCAAATCCGACCACAACTGAGAACACTCCGAGCAGAATTTGAACTACCGGTTTTCCACCAAAGACTTTTGTCAATTGATTTGACACTGGTGGAATCGCGTTCATTAGGCCGCCTGCTACGAGCAATCCCGCACCAAACATTGGTAGTGACATAGGATTCCTCCTTTCCCCCGGAATCACCTCTCTCCCCACCATCGGGAAGGGGGTTTCAACCGGTTGTTGAAACTACGGCGCCGTTAATGAAGCGATATTAGAGAAAGGGGGGTGATATGACAATACGCCCTGTGTTTACCTGGCGCGTCATGAAAGTGGATAAACAAACAGCCCGCTTGCAAGCTTTGGGGAGAACCATGTCGACTTTGGAGGCATGGTTTCGCTCCGGTCTGCATAGGCCATGACGTCCTTTATGGTATAACGGGAAGGGGGTCTTTTGGGGGGGTCTCCGTCCCAATCGTATTCATAGACCTTCAGTTCTTTTTCGGCAAAAATAACCGCAGGATAGAAGTTGTATTTTTCGGATCCGTTGTGTTTTGGATTTTCGGCCTGCAGGGCATTTCGTGCAATCAGGGCGGCTTCGCTTCTATGATGACCGTCGGCAATATAGAGTGCTTCAAGTTTGCCAAATTCCTTTTGAATCTCCCGAGCGTTGTCGGCCCTCCACAGAATATTTCTGACACCGTCTGTATCTATAATATCATAAAGGGGATCGGATGCAGTTGCTTTATAAATCAATTCCGATATCGATTGATTGTCACGGTGGACAATCATAACGGGTTCAAGGTGTGCCCCGACATTAATGGCATATTTAGAGCGTTCATCCACCTTTTCAAAGCGTGTCAGCTCATGTTTCTTGATCAGACCCCGTTGATATTCATCCACCGAAACCCCCGCGACAAGACCGGTCTGAACTCGATCATCAATCCTCTGTTGATAAACATAAAATGATTCAGAGGTTTTTTTCAACAGCCCCTCATCCATGAAGAGTTTGAAATTGGCACACGCCATCTCAAACACAGACTGGGCGGCGATCGGACAGTTTTTCGGAAGATCAACCTCTGCTTTGGTGACTCTCAGGAAAGAGTTCGGTCGTGCCGCGACATAAGCCCCTGCGGCCTCGGAATCTATCACATCATACGGCGGAGAGATGATCTCGCCTGCAATTTTCGGATCGGGAAGAAGCGCCTCAAATGGGATTACTTTTGACATATGGGCTTCGTTTATATAGTAGCAGTCGGAAATGTCAAATAATCGTGTCTACAATTTTAATCCCGGCCCATCGACCCTGCCTCTTGAGGTGTTGGAAGAGGTGAAGAGCGGTTTCATGAATTTTGGAGGGATGTCCATCTTTGAGCTCAGCCACAGATCTTCCGAGTTCGGTAAAATCATGGATGAGGCGCGGGCACTAATGACCGAGTTGATGGAGATCCCAAAGGGTTATCATGTGTTGTTTCTTCAGGGTGGTGCGTCGGGACAGTTTGCGATGGTTCCGATGAATTTGATGGATAAAGAGGCGGACTATTCCATCACGGGGGTCTGGTCTAGAAAGGCCTTGAAAGAGGCAAGCCTCATCGGCAGGGGTAATGTTGTCTTTTCATCTGAAGAAACCAAGTTCAACAGGGCCCCCAGAGCAGACGATATAAAGCTAAACAGGGAAGCGAGTTACCTGCACATCACGACCAATAATACAATCTATGGCACCCAATATAAAGAGTTGCCGGCGACCGGTGACATTCCGCTCGTTGCAGACATGTCTTCAGATATAATGTCATATAGGACTGATGTTTCAAAATTCGGCCTGATATATGCCGGTGCACAGAAAAATCTCGGGCCGGCCGGGGTAACAATTGTTATTATTAGAGACGATCTTGCCAAAAGAAACTATCGCGCTGTGCCGACAACGTTAAAATATTCCACCCACGTTGAGTCCGGATCACTATTTAATACGCCGCCCGTATTCGGCATTTATGTAATATGGCTGGTTTTGAAATTATTAAAAAAGAGGGGCGGAATTGCGCAGATCGAAAAGAGGAATATTGAAAAGGCAAAAATGATTTATGATGTCATTGATACATCAGATTTCTATAAGGGTGTGGCAGATATTGACAGCAGGTCGAACATGAATGTTGTATTTAATCTTCCCTCCGTGGAGCTCGAGACGAAGTTTGTTGAAAAGGCAAAGGCTGCAGGGATGATTGGTCTGAAGGGTCACAGGCTTTTGGGTGGAATCAGGGCCTCTATTTATAATGCGTTCCCGGTTGAGGGAGCAAAGAGGCTTGTCGAGTTCATGAATGAATTTGAAAAAAAGGCTTGATGGTGTCATTCCCGCAAAAGCGGGAATCTTGGGAATAAACACGAGGTCCCCGTTTACACGGGGATGACATTTGAAAGGGGACAATGAAATATAAAATTCTCTGCACAGACGGATTTGCGAAAGCGGGTCTTGAAAGTTTGAATACGAATCCTCTTTTTGAAGTGACCTTTATCGAATCCCTGACTCACGAAGAATTGAAAGAGAAGATTGGCGCCTTCGACGGATTGATAGTCAGGAGCGCATCGCAGGTTTCGGAAGATATCATTGATGCCGCGCCCAATCTGAAAATTATTGCCCGCGCGGGGATCGGTACCGATAATATAGACTCCAAGGCCGCGACAAAACGTGGGATCATGGTTGTCAATGCCCCGTCGGGGAACACAATTTCCACCGCCGAACTTTCATTTGCAATGCTTCTGTCACTTGCCAGACACATCCCACAGGCATCTAAATCAATGCATGACGGCAAGTGGGAGAAGTCGGCGTTTAAAGGGACCGAGCTTGCTTTGAGAACGCTTGGTGTGATCGGTCTTGGGCGCGTCGGCCGCGAGGTTGTCAAAAGGGCACTCGCCTTCAAGATGAAGGTATTGGGGTTTGATCCGTTCCTGAATGATGATCAGTTTGGCTCGATCGGTGTTGCGAAGGCGAATCTGGAGAAGATCTGCAAAGAGTCAGATTTTATAACGATCCACACACCCCTCACAAAAGAGACGAAAGATTTGATCACGTTGAAAGAGATGAAGATGATGAAGCCCAGCACCAGGCTGATCAATTGTGCGCGCGGCGGTGTGATCAATGAAAAAGATCTAGCCACTGCGTTACAGGAAAAAATTATCGCAGGAGCCGCATTGGATGTTTTTTCGACCGAGCCGTTTGAAGATCCAATGTTTAAGGGCCTGCCTAATTGTATTATGACGCCGCATCTTGGAGCGTCCACAAATGAGGCACAGAATGCCGTGGCGGTTGAAACTGCAGAGTCCGTTACGCAATTCTTTACGGAAGGGAGGGGATATTTCCTCCTTGCCGAAAAACTGGGCATTCTTGCGGCCGGTCTTGCGGATGGAAAACCTGTCGGCGTGACTCTATGTGCCGGTGAAAAGAAAAACGAGCTTTTAATGTTATCGGTACTGAAAGGCTTGCTGGGCGCAAGTTTCACGAGTGCGACGGCCGCGGCAAACCAGCGTGGGATAGGCTATACAGACGAGATTGCGACATGTTCGAGCGGAGACGAGAAGGCGATCGGCGTTCGTTTGGCAACCGACAAGGGTTCGGCGGCGATCTGGGGAACCGTTATCACTGACGGAAGTTTCCGCGTTGTTCAGTATAATGATTATATTCTGGAAATTGAGCCTGCGGGGACGCTTCTATTTATTCAAAACGATGACAAGCCCGGCGTGATCGGAAAAGTTTCATCGATTCTTGGTGAAAAGGGTGTTAATATTTCCGAAATGCAGAACGTGAGAAAGAAGAAGGGCGCCGATGCATTGACGGTTATAAGTGTTGACGACGTATTAGATGCGAATATCCTTAAAACGATTGAAGATGTAGATGGTGTTAAAATTGTGAAGCAAGTTGCGTTATAATATTTTTTATCTTGATGAAGTTATACGATGTGGTATGTATGCGTAGTCAACTAAGGAGGTAGACAATGACAACTACTCCGGTTCTCCCCACAACAGTTTTATTGGATGACAAGCAATGGGTTTACAATGCACTGCAAGAAACCGGTTATATCGGAGACAGGGTAAATTCCGATGTGAATACTTTAGATAGTCAGAGATTGTCTGAAGATTCGAAGGAACTCGAACTGCTTGTTAGGGGAGATTCGGCCTGCACCAAAAATGACTATGCAATTCTGGATATTTTTGGTTGGGAAGACGCCAGAGCTTTTTCACTGGAACCGATGAAGGACGCGGGAGAAGTGGAAAGAGTTGCTTATATTGGAACTCTCGGCGACAATATGACAACATATGGAATACAAGTCATTGCCCGTCGAGAAGATGGTAGCTATATAATCTATGCACAAGCTGTATCCTCCAAAATTAAAGCCATTGAAAGTTTAGATATGTGGGGCAAATCCACAGCAAGACATATAAAGCCTGAAATGATAGATGCTCACAGAAAAATTAGTGAGATGTTTGAGTATATTAAAGGAAAATTGAAGTAACGAGTTTTTCACCATCTTTAGCTCCTGCAAAAAGGCCTCCTGAAATTCAGGAGGCCTTTAATTTTTCTGTTCAACAATTCATAAAATTGAACATGCAATTGTCCTTTAATACAGACACCCATTTCTAAGATCCGATAATATAAGGGGAAAATGGTAACAAAGAGAGTAGATTTATTCATGGAAAGGCCGCCGTCGATATCACTGAAAGAGGGGAAACCAAAGAAGAAAGAGTTGCCGGACATTTTGCGGAGGCTTGTTGACCTGCAGGATGCCGATCAGGCCTTGAAAAGCATTGAGGATGGAGCAGTTTATAAGGGCGAGAATCAATTGTTGGCGAGCCACGCAAATCATGGGGATACCATATGGGGAAATCATGCCAATCACAACGAATACCATGAACACTATAACTGGAAAGATTAACGAGACAAGAGCGAGAAGATTATGAATCTTATTAAAAGAAAAGTAACTCCGTTTACAAAAGTCAGATATCACACCAGAGATGACGAAGCGTATTGGGCTCCCAGAATCAAACTTGTCTGCGATACTGTGGGCCCTATCGAAATTTTGATGGTGGAAAAAGGTCATCGCGAAGCATCCACGGTCCATCTCCGTAAAAAAAATTACAAAGAGGAGATTGAGGCACTGAAATCCAGAGGGCTTATTTTCACTCCAATTCATTGGGTGAAGAGTTTTAACGGATTTGCTCATGAACACATCTATTCAAACAAAAATGATCCTGAGGCAATATGCTATGGAGTTGCAACGAGGACTGAAAAGGTAGGAACGGCATTCAGAAATGCCAGCGAAGGAGGCCAACAGGACCATGACTTATTGGGAGGCTTACTTGGATATCCATCGTGTTGCAGAAAGTTTTTTAAAGATGTTTGGACAAACGGCTATGTTGACACAATCTGGCACCAAGCGCTCAACAGTGGTGCTGTCCCCGAGCGTGCCGAGCATGGGGGTTATTCTTTAACTGTGAAAGGTTATCCGGAATGTGTGGCAATGCAGAGATATTGGGGGGTGAGGGTAAGCTTTCACCTCCCGTGTAGTTTCACCTGTGAGGAGACCAGAAAACTTTCGGAATTATGGTATCGTGAAATCAGATCCGTAAATAAACGCGCGGCCGAAGTCCTCAAGGAAACGCTTTCGTTGCCGACTTGTTGGGACGCTCATAAAGGTGTGGCTGTTGTTAATACTCCTCACTATAAGGGTCTGACCAGTAGCGTTACCTGCGCAGACATTCACACCGTCAACTATTTGCCCATACAGTAATTAATTTCTCAGAAGTTCAAGAATAAAAACCTACTAAGATTGCTTTCGTCGGGCTTTTCGTGTATAAGAACCTCCAATTAAAGGAGTGTTATGTCCGCAAAAACAGTTGGAATACTGACGGGTGGTGGCGATTGTCCCGGGCTCAATGCCGCTATCAGGGCCATTACCAAGACGGTCATTCAGGAATATGGCTGGTCTGTCTTTGGCGTTCTTGATGGATACGAGGGTCTCATTGAAGGCCGAGGCAGGGAGCTCAGGCTCGAAGATGTATCCAATATACTGCCTCTTGGCGGCACGATACTTGGAACATCCAATACCGCAAATCCATTTAGCCCGGTCGATGTGTCGGACAAGGCCTGCGCAAATATTAAAAAGTGGAAGCTTGATGTCCTCTTTTGTATAGGTGGAGACGGAACGCTCTCAATTGCAAACAGCCTCCATAAAAAATTTCCAAACATAATCGGTCTTCCGAAGACGATAGATAATGATCTCAAATGTACCGACCAGACTTTTGGGTTCGATACAGCCTGCGCGTTTGCAACCGAAGCGCTCGACAAACTCCACACGACCGCGGATTCTCATCACCGTGTGATGGTTATGGAAGTTATGGGCCGCTATGCCGGATGGATTGCGCTGGAAGGGGGAGTGGCCGGCGGTGGTGATGTGATTCTCATTCCGGAAATGCCGTTCAGTTTTGATAAGGTGGTCGAGGCAGTTGAGAAACGTCGAAAGGGGAGAAAGCGTTCCAGTCTTGTTGTTGTCGCCGAGGGGGCAAGGCCGCAAGGAGAGGATTATACTATTAGTAAGTTAGTCAAGAATAGCCCTGACCCGATAAGGTTTGGCGGTATCGGCAAGAGGGTTGCGGATTATATTCAGCAGGCGGCAGGCGTTGAATCCCGCGTGACCGTGCTTGGGCACCTCCAGCGCGGAGGTTCGCCATCGTTTTTCGATCGCATTCTGGCCACAAGATATGGCTATGCGGCGGCTGAGCTTGCGAAGAAGGGTGAATTTGGAAAGATGACGTCTCTTCGTGGCGGCTCTATTGTGAGTGTTGACATTAAAGAGGCAGTCTCCGGTTTGAAACTTGTGCAGGAAAAAGATATAAAGATGGCTCTGTCTTTAGGCACATCGTTCGGGATTTAATAATTTTTTATAAATTTACCACTCGTTTAAGAAAATAAAAGACGGCGCAGATGGCGAGGCCTGTGAAGATACTCCAACCCAGCGACCAGATAAAATACGGATAGATTATCAACACCAGTCCCGTGATGACGGTAAGAATATCGGCTTTCTTTTTCCCCACCTTCAAAAGAACAAGGCCAACCATACTGATCATTATTCCCCAGAATATGACGCCCGCATTAATCTGCATAATCTGCGTTTATCCCTTTTCCACATAACTGCCGGTTTCGGTATTTATAACTACGACATCTCCCGGTTTTATGAACATTGGGACCTTGAATACCGCATTTGTCTCAACCGTTGCATCTTTCAACTTGCCGGCTGAGCCTTTGGAAGGGGGGTCGCAAGAAACCACAGTAAAACTCATTTTATCCGGCAAACGGATGCTTATCGGCGCCCCGTCGCAACTCAACATCAGTATCGTGGCGTCCGGCCTCAGATAAGGAATCATATCTCCTAACTGTTCTTCGTGAAGTTCTGTCTGTTCAAAATTGTTCGGGTCCATGAAGTGGTAGATGCTCCCGTCGTTATACAAAAAGGTCATAGCCTTTTCGCTGGTTTCCAGCTTTTCCAGCGAATCCATAGGGCGAAAACGCATATTGTATTTGATCCCTGTCTTCAGATTACGAAGATCGACCTGCATCTGAGCATTTCCCTTGCCCGGCGTTAAATGAACAGCCTTGAGCACTCGATAGATCACACCATCTATCCTCAAAATATAACCTGCTGATATCTGCGTTGCGTTTATCATAATTCGTTAAATTATATCATTTTAAAATCTACAAAGCCGCGTTCCACATCGGCCTTGACCAGTTCCACACGAAGCTCTTCTCCAACATCAAGATGCTTTGCTCCTCTCAAAAGTTTTCCTTCAACCGGCGGATCGAAGAGACGAACCCACGTCCCTTTGTCTGAAACGCCGGTGCAGATTGCATCAAAAGTTTCTCCTTTTCTTGAACAGAGCAGCAGGGCCGCCGCAGATTTGGCGACACGCCTTTCCACTTTCACAGAGTCATCCTCTTTTTCCGTGCAGATCTTCGCCAGCTCCTCCAGCTCTTTTCCCCTATATGGCAGGTGAGTGCCGTTCAACGCGGCCTTCAGGATGCGTTGAGTGATGAGGTCCGGAAAGCGGCGGTTGGGAGCGGTGGAGTGTGTATAATCAGTGACTGCCAGCGCAAAATGTCCGACAGGTTTCGCGTTTTTGAATTCAACAACATATTCACCTTTTCCAATCAGCTTGATAACCGTGAGCGATAGATCAGGAAATCTCAGCGGATCGGCCGCCTTTTGTTTATCAAGAAATCTCTCAAGCGCTTCGGAATTGGGCTGGGGCGTTAGTTTGAATCCATAATCCGAGGCTATCTCCACAATACGATCCCACCTTTTCGGTACACGAACAACTCTCCGGAAAGAGGGAAATCCTTTTGCCTTTAGAAATTGTACCGACGCCTCGTTGGCCGCTATCATAAAATCTTCAATCAGCTCGTTCGCGCGGTCGCTCTTCTCCACCTTCATCGAATCAATTGTATCTTTGACAAAAACAGGACGGGATTGAATCGTCTCAAGATCAAGCGCCCCTCTTTCATAACGGTTCTTCTTGAGGAGCTGGGCCATTCTATCCTGAATGCGAATATTGTCATCTAAGCCTTTTATCTTTTTCATCGCCTCGGGTGCCGGTCCCTTCCCGGTGAGCCACAGAGAAATGCTGTCATATGTCAACTTGGCGTGATTGCGGACCATTGCTTGTACAATTCTGGATTCTCTGACTTTGCCGCGCGCATCAATACTCATCTCCATCACCACAGCCGCGCGATCCACATCAAGGTTTAGAGAAGTGAGGTCGTTCGAAAGTTTGTTCGGAAGCATTGGAAATATCTCGGCGGCGGTATAAACTGAAGTTGTATTATGCCGGGCGTGTTCGTCAATAGCGCTCCCTTTTTTGACCAGCGAATCGACATCGGCAATTGCAACTCGGATTTTTACCATCCCTCCGGCCATATTTTCCGCCACGGACAATTGGTCAAGGTCGAGCGAGTCGTCGTTGTCGATGGAACACCACGGCAGGCGCCTCAGGTCCTTGACCTGTTTTCCGACAGGGGCCGGTGCTTTGTTTATCGCGGCCAGTTCCTGCTTCACCCGCGTCGAAAACTCCGGAAGCATATTTCTGTCGATCATGGCCTGGTATGCTATCTCCTGCAGATGGGTCCTGTTGTCGGGCACTTTCTTCTGGGTTTTGGCCTGAGGTTTCCCCTGCGGTTTTGACCGCGAATTCCCCGGACCTCTTCTTCTTTTATTATTATAACGTTTCATGACGTGCATAATAGCTTATTTGGGGAGATAATACCATGAGAATAGATGTGGGAAGTAATAATGCTGACCCAAAAAACACTGAGCTCCTTATACACAAAAGTTCGAACCTTTTATCAGTCAAAACCGCTTGAAGCTCCCTAGCAAAACCCGCGCCAGCCACCTTACAACGCTTCGCTTCTCCATAGCAAATCCTGTTTCGGGGTCTACTTCCCAAAAATCTTCTTCATTTTTACCGCTACGTTTACCTTTCATAATTATCGGCTCTTTTGAATATGGATTTTTATGAAAGGGACTCCACTTCTTTGCTTTTCGAGAACGGCCTGTAATTCCTATTTTCAATCTAAGCATGGCTTCAGGCCCAGCGTAACACAATTCACCATCACAATCGTCGAGAGCTTGATTGCAATTGTTGCAAACCCTATCTGTTATGAACAGTTCCTCACCTTTGTCATTCTTGAAACAGCCGAGACCTCTTGTCTTGTAATGACGTGCTCTCTATTAAAGGGCTTAACCTGTTCGTGGCCGCAGTAA
>CAZTCA010000027.1:0-15306 GCA_964612405.1 uncultured Pseudomonadota bacterium | reverse complement strand
GATCTCCGGGAACTCCATAAACTACATACCTAACTGTATTCGGCGCCGATTCCAGAACCCAATAGTTTCTTGCGTCGATTCCGGCATCACATTCATTAGTTGCTTTGTTTTTACAATTCACTGAAAACTTTTGAGTTGCGCCACTTGTTCCGGCCGGTGCGGTCGCTCCATATTCCATTGCAACGGCTCCGGTCTTCGGGTCGACCTCTTTTTGCGTCAAGGTCTTGTCGTTCCATGTCCAAACTTCTTTAGATCCTTCAAAATCTACGGTCGCTACAACATTATTTCCTTCATACTTCAGAGTCATCGTCACCTTCTTGCCATTTATAGCCGGCACTACTGAACTGATCGTCCCGTCATATGCCCCCGGCTTGAATGACGTGACATAATTTGAGGCGCTCCATGCCAGACACGGCACCGCGAGAGCCACAACCACTGCAATAACCATGAGTTTCTTCATAAGAAACCCTCCTTTCATTAGAGGGAGCGGTATCTTATAAATTGTGACCTGTCAAATCAGAATTCAACCATGAGGGTGAGCCTGCCGCCATAGGCCAGGTTTGCCTTGTCGAACGGTATGGTCTCTATCAGATTCCCCAACTGAAGCGTATCAACCTTGACGTCATAGGCACCGCCGGGGACGAGAATGCCGGCCTCAAGAGAGGTATATAGATGATCAAAGAACTCGGCCTCAAGAAGTATATCAAACTCAAAACCATACCACTTGTTAGAATTTCTTATTACAGGAAGGGCGTTGTCGTTCAAGATTGCCTGAAAATCGAGGTCGACAGGATTTTTGTGAGCCCATGCCGTGACACCCCTTCCACCAAATGAAAGATCGTTACATTGAATGCATGAATTTGAGACATTAAAATGATGTTGATATCCTAGCGCGACATAGATGGCATTGTTAATAAAATTTGCGGTGACAGGAACCCCCCCAACCAGCCTCTCTGAATTGCCGGTTATCGCGCTTGTCCCCCACATTGACGGCGATGTGCCAAGAGGAACATTGAACATTAATAATGCGATATTATAATCCGGCCTGAATCCATATTGAGTGATTCTCTGAGACAACGGAGATGCATCGCCTTCCGCAAAGCCTGTCTTTAATACCCACTCTCCTCCCCATTTATAAGCACCGCTGATCTCTGCCGCCGCCATTATCACCTGAAGGTCCTGGTTTGCCGGCATGCTTATGATTCCGTCTCCGGCGCTTCCGCCTGTGTAGATCGAAAATGGGATTGCATCGACGGCCACACCTGTTGAGATAGATCCGCCCACATACACAAACTCAAGTTGAAAATCGTGCTCTTTGATAGAATATTTTGTGTACAGGTCGGCAAAATATACAAGGGTATCTCCGTCTATTCCGGCCGCCACTGAATTGCCAAGGGCATCGATCGCGGTTGTTGTTGTTCCGTTCCCGCCGCTCCTTCTCCTGATTCCACCAAACATGCCAAACGCAAATGACGGACGCTCGTAAATTAGGACGCCTGCAAATTGGTGAGTATCCTGTCCGTTGTCTCTTATCGCTCCCGCAAGGCCATCGATACTCGGGTCGACCTGCGATTCAAACGCAATATCCCAGGCAATTATCATGCTGATCGATGAGCCGTCATTGAATGGATACTGAGTCATGAAAGATACTCTGTCTGACGTATCTCCAAAATCGCCTTGCCTATCATTCCCGTCGTTCGCCACAATCCCCAGACCCCAATGCGATGCCTGCCTGCCAAATCTCAACTTTCCGATCGGTGTTAAGATGTCCATCCATACACGTCTGATATTCAGGGCCTTATTTTCGCCTGCCTGCCCTCCGACCATCGAAACAGAACCCGGGCCTGCCGGGAGCGCAAGTGTCCCTACAACCGGAGAATGTGAATTGAGTTGTTTGGTGGATTCGGTCCCATAGAGAACGTTGTCTAGGATATCAAATTGCGAGTGGATAGAGATATTGTCGTTGATTTTAAATATCGGCTCTAACCTGAGACGCATCTGATTAAACGCAATCAACCCGAAACGGTCGTTACTTCGTGTTATATCAGATCTGTACTTTTGTGCATCAAGGTTCCAGTTGAGCTCACCGCGGGTCCTGTAATAACCATGCGCAGTAAAATCTATCGCAGAGGCGGTGGCCGAAACTGAGACCAGCGAAACGATGATTGCAAGTTTAAGAATTCTCACCGGGAGTGAGTATTACATAAGATAGACAAATTGGTCAATATCTTCGAGAACATAAACAAAAAGGGGAGGGACTTGAAAAGCCCCTCCCCCTTCGTAATTATCTGAACTGCTTTTACGGCTTCAACAGTTGGAACCGCTGGAACGGTTAAAACTGCTTCTAGTACATTCCGCCCATTCCACCCATGCCGCCTCCCGGAGGCATCGCCGACATACCCTTGTCTTCCTTGGGCCTGTCAGCAATCATCGCTTCCGTTGTGATCATGAGACCGGAGACCGAGGCCGCATTCTGCAATGCAGTGCGCGCCACCTTGGTCGGGTCGATGATCCCAGCCTGGAGGAGATCTTCAAACTCATTTGTCGCCGCGTTGTAACCGAAAGCTCCCTTGCCATCTTTTATCTTATTGATGACAATTGCGCCTTCAACGCCTGCGTTTTTAGCAATCATTCGTGTCGGCTCTTCGAGTGAGCGGGCGACAATATTAACGCCCCACTGCTCTTCTTCAGAGACCCTTAGGCTCTTCACTGCGCTGATTGCGCGAATATATGCAACTCCGCCGCCGGGGACGATGCCCTCTTCAACTGCGGCACGCGTTGCGTGCAGCGCGTCTTCAACACGAGCTTTCTTCTCCTTCATCTCGGTCTCTGTCGCGGCGCCAACGTTGATTACTGCAACACCGCCAACAAGTTTCGCGAGACGCTCTTGAAGTTTCTCTTTGTCATAATCAGATGTCGTCTCTTCAATTTGAGCGCGAATCTGTTTCACGCGACCGTCAATGTCGACCTTCTTTCCTGCACCGTCAATGATCGTTGTGTTTTCTTTATCAATTGTGACTCTCTTTGCACGGCCAAGCTCTTCTGGCTTCACATCTTCCAGTTTGCGGCCGAGCTCTTCAGCAATCAAAACACCGCCGGTCAATGTTGCGATATCTTCCAGCATTGCCTTTCTCCTGTCACCAAAACCAGGCGCTTTTACTGCCGCGACCTGCAAGGTTCCACGAAGCTTATTTACAACCAGAGTTGCAAGCGCTTCGCCTTCAATATCTTCTGAAATGATCAACAGTGGCTTGCTCATGCGTGCGATTCCTTCGAGCAACGGGAGTAGATCTTTCATGTTTGAGATCTTCTTTTCGTTGATTAGAATATAGGGATCTTCCAATTGGCAGGTCATTCTCTCGGGATCGGTTACAAAGTATGGGGAGAGATATCCTCTATCAAACTGCATCCCTTCGACGACATCCAGGTTTGTCTCCATGCTCTTTGCTTCTTCAACTGTGATAACGCCCTCTTTTCCTACCTTTTCCATTGCTTCTGCGATGATATTTCCGATTGTTTCGTCACCGTTTGCGGAAATTGTTCCGACCTGAGCAATCTCTTTCTTGTCTTTGGTCGGCTTTGACTGCTTCTTCAGCTCACTGATAACAACCTCGACTGCCTTTTCAATGCCACGCTTCAGTGCCATTGGGTTATTACCTGCCGAAACAAGTTTAATCCCTTCGCGGTAGATGGCCTGTGCCAAAACTGTCGCCGTTGTTGTTCCGTCACCCGCGATGTCAGAGGTCTTGCTTGCAACTTCCTTGACCATCTGTGCTCCCATGTTTTCAAACCTGTCTTCCAACTCAACATCTTTTGCCACCGTCACGCCGTCTTTTGTGATAGTTGGCGAGCTGAATGATTTTTCCAGAACCACATTCCTCCCTTTTGGCCCTAGAGTCACTTTCACTACATTTGCCAACGCATCAACGCCGGCCAGGATTTTCTCACGCGCATCCTGTTCAAAAATTAATTGCTTTGCCATAAATTACCTCCAAGTTATTTGTTAATAACGCCTAAAATGTCGTCTTCTTTGATAATGATATATTCCTCACCATCGAGCTTGATATCATTTCCTGAATATTTTCCAAACAGCACCCTATCTCCTGCCTTTACTTCAAGGGCGACCCTCTTTCCCTCTTCTAAAATCTTCCCGTTACCCACTGCAATTATTTCACCTTCTTGGGGCTTTTCTTTGGCTGAATCCGGGATGATGATTCCGCCTTTTGTCTTCTCCTCTTCGGTGACCCTTTTTACCAGGACACGATCATGGAGTGGACGAAATTTTGTTGCCATATACAATCCTCCTTTTTTTGCTGTTAGCACTCTAACCACTAGAGTGCCAATTCTTAAGATCTGTGGTTATATAGTGCTGAGTGGGGCCATTGTCAAGTGGATGAGATTATTTTTTATAAGCCAGAAATTACAAGCATTTCGGGCTAGACAAGGCCGCAAATGCGCGTGGGGCAAGCATTTCTGCTTATTTATATAAAGCACTGATATTATTGTTATATTTATATAATCGGGGAGTTGTTTGGGTGGCTGATCTGGTGTTCACGATTTGAACGGTTAATATTCATTCTGACGGATTGGCCACAATTTGAACCGATCCCGATCTCTTCTGCGCTACCGATGCTTACGATAACCTCATACCCTAATCTACCCAATTTATCGGCCAATCTATCAACTCCGGCCTCGTCCCCGGCCGAAATTACAGTACCGATTCCATTCTCTTCGGCAGAGATTGTGGGGTTAACCGGTGTAATCTTGATGATAAAGATCTTCGGGTCAAAGATGCCGCCGATTATCTTGGGATCGATGTCTTCTTCTTTCGCAAGGGCGAAATTGAGAGATACTTTCCTATCCCCTTTGACATAAAAATTATTTCCATAATCGGAAATATCTTTCAGTGCCAATTTTCTGATCGGCATTATTTTGTCACGCTCTTTTTCGTCGGTTGAATTGATGGAGAATTGTAACTGAAAACGTCCGCGAAGATAATGGCGGTTCTTTATTTCTCTTAAGTGCTCAAGCCAGTTTTTTGAGATTGCCGGAGCGGTAGTGGCAATGCAAGGCATCAGCCCCGATATTGGATATCTCTTAGGCAATTCTTCCAATGCATCCAACACAGCCGGGTTCAATGCCGGCTCCCCCATTCGAGCAAATTGGATCTTTAGTTTTGGATGATTTAAGAAACCGTTGCTGGTTGCTGGTTGCTGGTTGCTGGCAAGAACATGGTCGATTTGGGCGAAGAGCTCCTCTTTCTTCAGATTCCCCTTGAATTGGAGGCCGGAATCACACATCAGGCATTTAACCGGACAGCCGATTTGTGTTGATATTGTAATGACCCACTTCTCTTCACGCGGATATTTAGGATCGATAGAGTCGACAAACTCAATCAGAGATTTTTTATCATCTCTCACTTGAGCCACATAAACCATGGCTAGACCCGGGTTACCTGTCTTTGAGATTATTTTCATATTCTTCAACTGCCGTCACTCCGTCACCGACTGCGGCGGCAACATGTCTTATATTAGGATGTTTAATATCCCCCGCCATTAAGACCGTATTTCGTATCTCGTATCTCGTATCTCGTAAAGTGGAATCTAATAAATTCAAGTTTTGGGTCTTTCCAATGCAGGCTACAACAACATCCGCCGTTACGTCAGTAGTCTTTTCATCAGACATGTTATTCAATATTGAAATATTTTTCCTGCCGCCGGCTTCCTTAATCAGGCCTGCATGGGCTCGCGGCTTATCAGACCGCATTGCAATCGTCACATTTCGCGCCTTGTGTGAAAAGGAGAGCGCCTCATCAAAGGCCGCGTCACCTCCTCCGATGATTAGAACTGATTTGTTACTATGATCTATTTCATCTGCCACAGGATAATAATAAATTTGTCCGAACTTCTCTGATATTTCAGTAGATACTCTTATAGGCTCAAGGCCAATTGCAAAAATGACTGCTTTTGAGATTAGCGGTTCTTTGTCGGTTTCAACTTTGACGTGGTCCTCTTGATTCGAAATCTTTTTTACAAGATATTTTTCAACTTGAATACCAAGCGAGGCCGCCTGAGATATAAAACTCTGTGACAATTCTTTTCCGGAGATGCTTTTCATCCCCGGATAATTATCTATTCTATATGCCGAACGAATCTGACCGCCCGGAGCACCTTTATCAACAATTTTAAATTTGATATTGAATCTCTTGGCATGAATCGCGGCAGAAAACCCCGCCGGGCCTGCGCCTATTATTGTCAGGTCTAACATCTTTTGTTCGATTGTTCGATTGTTCGATTGTTCGATGGCAAAAACTATCGCACCAACGCACTAACGCACTATCGAACCAGTTTATTCATCTCTTCGTTGTAATATTGTTCATACAGAATTTCCCATTCGTGCGAACCCTCAAAGACTCCTCTTTTTAGTGTGGAAATCTTTGTGCGGACTTTTTCATCAATTGAATGTTCGGTCTGCATAAATTTTATCACAGACTTTTTGACCTCTTGAGCCGTTACCGCTGTGTCTGAAACATTGATAACGCCGTCTTTTTTCAGAGTTTTTACGATATGATGTGCCAGATAATTAATTCTCTCGTCTGATAGTCGCATATTGAAGGTTCTCCCGTTTAGTGTTATTAATCATTATGCCTGCTAACAGATGCGGGCTTGCAGTCGCAAGGGTAATATGTAGACAACGTCGTATATCGTGGTATAGTTATTGCAACTCTTTGAAATTGCTGGGCAAACAGTTGGTTTGGTTATTAGTTAACTTGTTGTAATTACAGGTAATTATGAATAACCTTCGATCACAAAGAAGGGATTCTCGTCAAACCATTGACGGATCTGCCTCACAATTTATCAAAATCGCCCTTTCTCTAATTCTTGCCGCTACGCTTTCAATCGCATGTCATAGCAATGATACTTCAATTGATAAAAACCCGCTCGACCTGCTTGGAGTGGGCGAAGTGAAACCGCCACCTCCTCAGATTGGGCCGGACAACGATCTTGATGATGACGGAATTCTCGACGTCGATGACAATTGCCCGGAGATTGCGAATACAGATCAGGCAGATTTGGATGGAGATGGGATCGGTGATGCGTGTGATGATGAGAACGCAATCATAATTCCTCCAAGAGTCAAGCGGGTATGGCTCTCTTACGGTGACATATATGTAAGTGACTTCGAGAATATATCTAATAGTCATACATACAACATCTTAAAAAATCCGTGGATGGCTGAAGAGATCAAGAACGCCGGCATCACAGCGGTGATGATGTCCCTTCCTGGCCCAAGACATGTGGATTGGATCGGTAACAATAAAGCTCTGGCGGCAGCAACTAACAAGTACGTAAGAGGTGACAACTCTACGATGTACTACCAATCTGGCCAGAATCTCGCCTTGTACTTTTCCAGGGAGTGCGAAGGTGAGAACTGTAGTATGGCAAAGATTCTTGAGAGAAACGACGTTGGGATTGTGCCATACATTAACTTTTTTCATGCCGCGTATAGTGATGCTAAACCGAAAACAAAATTACCAGACACAGATCAGACATTTACTTGGTTCGACGATGAATACTGGAAGGGAATATTTGCCACACTGACAAATGCCGCAGACTACGTTTGTAGTGGTGACGTTCCGCAAAAGACGCTGAATATAGATATGGAGAGCGAATGGGGATATGGAAATCCTCAAAATGCATTTACATACATACCGAAAGGAAAGACACAAGATCAGGTGATAAGACAGGTTATAAAGCGCGGGCAGGAGGCGGCAAGAAAGATGGCCAAAGTCTGCCCCGGGATAGACATACATGTATACGGAGCGCCAGCATTTGAAATCGGATTCGGCTGGCTGTTCGGGCTTGCATCCCCCGGACTTTCGGGTGAAGCCGATATCGGCAGGGTTTATGATTTAACGCACCTCGGCAGGCCATGGTCGACCGAATCGTACACACACGATCGCCGCCGCAACAGATATGCAGTAACCTGGGCAAAACTTGAAGATTATATAAAAGACCACAAACTTTACGATATCGCTAGCGAACTTAGAGATGGAGCCAAAAAACATGCTGATCTGGCTATGTGGCCCGTATATTATTGGCAGATTGGAATGTGTTGGAGTCATGATGCGACAAACAAGTCATATCAATTTATAGACGACAAGATTGATGATTTCAGGTGGGGAGAATATATGAGATTCGGAAATATCCCCTGGTTCGATATTTCTCCCGAGTATCTTGCAGACGATGCAAGGAAACTTCACGGTGCGTTCGACACAGTGATGCTATATTACGGAACCCTTCAATATATTTGCGCCAACGATCAAAAAGAATATAACAATGTCTTTGAAGATATCTGGAAGAAGAACCTCACATTCAAAGAAGGAATGTTTGAAATTGGGCAAACAGAAGTGAACCAGGACAGGGACGCAATAAGAGATAAAGGTGACAATTGCCCAAATATTGCTAACAACGATCAGGCGGATGCGGATTCGGATAAACTTGGCGATGCATGTGACCCAACACCCAAGGGCTCAGTCTCTGGGGACGGGGATATCGATAATGATACTATTCCGAATAAAAAAGACAACTGTGTTACATTCAAGAATAAAAATCAGGAGGATTCGGATGATGACGGTCTCGGTGATGTTTGTGATACCTATCCGCTGGTCTTTGGACAAAACCATACGATTAAAGCGGGCGACTCTACCTGTTATAAACACTTGACTGAAAAACATTTCAGTCCCTGGAGCCTCCAGAACAGGGCGAATTCGGTTGTCGAGGGTGTAAGGAGTCTCACCAAGCCGATGAAGATTGTGGCACCGCAAAATGATGAAGTACCACCACAGGCACCACACTACTTTTACAATATTGATAATTGGGATAGTTTTGGAGACAAGAATTCATGGACCGCTGATGAGTTGGATGTTGAAAAACTTGGTCTATGGCACAGAACTGGTAATACAGAAGATGGCCCCAAGTGGCAGTTGCAGGCAAGGGGTCAAGAAAATGTTCAGGGACAGGTGGC
This sequence comes from uncultured Pseudomonadota bacterium, assembly GCA_964612405.1. Taxonomy (GTDB): domain Bacteria; phylum UBA10199; class UBA10199; family 1-14-0-20-49-13; genus CAZTCA01. The sequence goes on along the minus strand of CAZTCA010000027.1, from coordinate 6,279 downwards.
GGAACTGTTCACATGGGGAAGTAAAGTCCCTGGAGCGTTGGACTATCATTGGAAGATAGACGACTATGACGTGAATGTAGAAGTGCTTGTGAAACATGACGACTCCGGTAAATACGCCATCTTCTTTGAAGACACAGAAGTTCCGATCAACGAAGAGACGATAGTTGAGAAATCGGAATATGACGGCTGGTCTTGGATAAAAGTCGCGAGACGTTTTCTTCCGTCATCAATGCTCAAGTTGAGTTTTAAGGCACCTCCCAACGGAAAGGAAACTTTGATAGGTGGCGTTAGGTTTAAGCATAATAATGAAATGTCGCGTACAAAAGTGTTTTTCGCCGGCCTTGACATGCAGGAATTCATCCACGGTCACGGTTGGTCACGGACACCAACCGGTGCACTCAAATTCGATCCGGTGGCGGCAATGAAAATGGATAATGGTGATGACAATCTTCCATTCACCACTGAAGCAATCGCGCTACCAGGAAGAATCGCAACGTCTGATCTTGCAAAGAATATTGGCCACAACTCTTACGCACATTTTCCATGTGTTTTAATTAAACTCGAAGGCGGAGCGGCACACTTTCAATATAAGTTTCCGAATGCCCAAAGCGGAGTTCAGGAAATATCAACTAACAAATATGGCGAGTTGGGCCTTAACACCGGCATATCCTTTGCCGGGACTTCAAATGACTCCGAAATCATAGACGGGCCAACGTATGCAGAAAAGTATCAATGGCGTCTCTTCATCAAGCCTCTAAAAGGTTCTGCTCCATTCACGATAGAATCTATAAATCTTACTGAAGGAAAATCCTCGGGTGTTCCTGGCAGCTTCGTTCTTGACGAATCTAAATGTGTGCCGTTGGTAGAATAATAAAAGGTCAATTTTAATTCTACAGCACAAACCCCTTCTTTTTGGCTAATTCCTTCTTGATCATCTGAAAGGCCCTTTGATCGTCAATATCCAGATTGCTGGAGCGGGAATGTTGTTGAAGTAATTTTTGCGCTTCATCATCCAAAGCCCGCTCTGCCTCCAGGTTCTGTGTGAGGATCTCTTTTATGTTTAATTCAGCCACCCCCTCTTTAGAGGCTAACACCCCTAAATCATGGAGTTTTTTTACAATCAGGCTTGATATTTTTTCTATGTGGATTTTTCGTAGTGCCATGAGCGTGCCATGAGCGAATGAGTACCATAATTGACCGTAAATAATCAATAATCTTTCTACTTGACCTTATCCGACCAACCTTATTATAATTTGGCGTATAAATAAAAGGGATTATCAAATGTCAGGAACATCTATAGACACACAGTGCAGACCTCACAGAATTGCCATTTCAGAACTTGTCCCCAAGATTCAGCGGATGACGGGGCTTCCAGCCGGTTTTATAGCCGAAACTCTGGCCGCAAAGAATACGGAACCCTCCGATTTCAAAAAAAGCTCCCTCGATTCTTTGGGCGTCTCCCACCAAAACGATACATATAGACTTTTGGCAAATGAAGAACGTGCAAAAGGGTTAAAGGCTGAAACTTCTATATTGGACGCTGAGGCATTCAGATACATCTATCAAGTTCGAAGATTTTTGAAACCAGACAACGATATCTTTACAGATCATCCGAAGGACAAGATAGCGGAAGCACTCTACAGAATCTATTTTGACGGTATCAGGCTTTATGAAGTCGGGCCGGAAGAGATGCCAGGCACGATTCCGCCGGATGTGGGAAGATGGATAGATTTTTATGCAAAAATAGACGGCCAGGATAAATTTTGCAATGCCGTTTCTGCCGGCGGTTGTTACTGTCATGATTTAGATACCTGCAGCGTAAAATCCATCGTTTCAAGTGAATGTAAAAAAGAGGGTTCGTACGATTATCCGGTCAGGTCGAGAGTCTTAGGAATCGACGCGCCCGAGAGAGGATTCATCCCCGACTGGGCAAAAGATAAAGTCATTGAGATGTATCACGACATGAAAGATGTGGGTTTTTCTCTCTATGCCTCCCCAAAAGCAGTTGACGTTACAAAATATGGTTTTGTCGGCGGTTGCGAAGATGAATGTGAAATGATCCCTGATGAAAAAGAGATGGGCATTGCGGCGGCAAAAAAATCCGGCGGATGGATAAACGGAAAGCTGGTTGAAAATAGTGTTAAGATCTTTCTCGAATTAGCAGAAAAAACAGAAACATTTACGGATGATGAAATATTTGCGGCCGTTCAGGCAATCGCAACTCATGAAGATTACCGCGGAACCGTGGGATTTGCATTTATAAACGGCCTGCTTGTGTTCGCCAAATCAGCAACTCAATCAATTGTAGATCCACAGGTTGAAGAAAGCGGAACACTCTTCTTTTCAAAGGGGACAACGATTCGATATGTAAGTAAAGATACAAAAGATATGCCTCCCTGGATGTGTGGCTTTGTAGAAAAATATGATAGGTATCTACGCAATCTTGATTCATATTATATATTCAAACCCGAAATTATTAAATACTATCTGGAAAATAAATTTCGCGATGATTTAATAGATTTCTCTAAAGAGTCTCGCTTGTATGGAAAATATAAATACTGGGTCGGTCAACGTGTATCACTGCTTAGAAATTCAAAAAATCCAAGCGTGCAAAAACTCGCACGTGAAATCGGAGAAGAGACTCTTTTCAAACCTGAAGACGTAGCCTCTGATGCAATGATCGCAAAAACTGCAGATGTGATGCGCCAGGTTCGCGGCGGAGGTGAAGGCGAAGTGGACTTCAGTTATTTTATGACTCTTTGGCTGGTAGCGCTGGGGCTTGTCTATCCATATCAAAAATATAGGAATGCGGGTTTTGGAGTGTTGAAATATGCCGGAGAGCTGGCGGAAAAAGCCAAGGTCGGGCTCTGGGAATTGTCAAAATCATTTGTAATGCTCTGGGATATTAACAAGAAGATTCCAAGATATTTTCCAGAAGATTGTATGAAGTAGACGGGGGAGCAAAAAGAGAGGTAGTTTATGGGAGCAGGAGAAACAACAAATCCAATAGCTCAAACCAACAACACATGGGTAAATCCTGAGTATGATCAATCGGTGTTTGTTTCTGGATGTGAGCTCAATCAAATAGTGGATAACGCCGGGGCCTGCCCGACTGATAGCGATGGACTGGACAAGGTCTTAGAGCAATCAGAAAAATTTTTAGAACTTATAACAACGTCAGGCAAAAAGGATGGAGCTGATAATTCTGATAAAACAGATAATGAATCTGTTTTATCATTTGTTCGCGGAATTTTTCAGTCTATCGCCAACGCCAGCTCAGGACGTGATTATTGTAGGTTTCGCGCCCAAAGCTCAATAGGGCAGGTGTTTGGGAAAGATGGCGAATGTAAGGATAAGCCTGGCTATGAATTGAAGTCTGGAGTTATGAGTGCCATACTTACTGATGGCCCAATGCTTTGTTATTCGTATATGCCCTCATTGGTAGAGGCGATTAAAGAAGAAAATCTTCCTGCTTGTATCAACCAGGTTTTTGCTGAGCAACAAAGAAAAACGGAGATTTCCGAAAATAAGCCATCGCAGGAAGATCTATCTCAATTTCAACATCTGGCAAAGGGATGCCTTGGAGCAATGATGTGGAGGTGGAACGGCGATACAGAACACTTCGAGCTACAACATTCTACTCAACAGACAAATAATCCAATGTTTGGAGGAAATACAGAAACAGTAATGGATTTGGAATGGATATGCGCTGGCTCCCTATTCCCCGTACTTACTAAAGAAGAGCAACAACAAATGGTTGGTCTCTTTAATAAAAGAACTACAACAACTTATCCATGGGATCCTCAACCAAATTCCAAGGGGCCGTCTCGGGCAGTAGAAAATATGGGCGAATGTTTTGATAAACACCTATACCGAGTTAAATTTAATAGGCATACGACTATATACAACCAGTGCCTGAAAACTACAGATGATGTGCCTCTTGCAAAAATTATTGAGTGGGGCGTTCCAGGTTCAGCGCTTGCATTTGGTCGTTATATCATTAGATTTGGAGTTAAAATAGTTGGGACAGTATTAGCCTTGGCATTGGGCAAGGAAGCCGTCCAAGGCTTAAAAGAAAAGATAGGGGTCTTAGGCGATAAACTAAAAGGTCTGGGGAAAAAGTTAAAGAAGAAAATAGCTAAAAAGTTTGCTAAGCCTGATGCTGACGAAAAACCAGCCGCAGGCGATGCCCCCGCAAAGATGGTCGCGCTTGATCCTAATGCTAAAAAACTTTTGGCTCCTCAACCGGTATTCAGACCGGCCCCCGCCTTCAATCCAATTCCTGCACTGCAACCAAGCTATGCAACAAGCTGGAGCACAGCAATTGACCACGCAAACTGGGGAAAACCAATGTTGGAGCCCTGGCAATATTATACAATCGGCGGGTTCATTGCTGTAGCAACTCTTGGTTTAGCATGGGAAGTGGGTATGGGAGTCGCTGCTCTCGGAGAAGTTGCCGCAACAGGCACCGCCGCCGTACCTGTGTTCGTAAAATAGAGGAACATTCTGGTGACAACTGAATCTCCACAATTTAGAAGTGTTAAAATCAATCGTTGGTCAGGCGGTGAGAACGAGTTTGAGAGCAAGGGGAAGATAACGCAGGATTCTGTCTCCATTTATACAAACTCCTCCACTCTTGAAAATGATCATATAAATATAGATTTCAGCCCGCCTCTTCCGGATGATTCGGTCATCTCTCCGGTTTTTTTATTTAACCCCGAAACAAAGAACGGAATTCCACAGCCCTCGCGTTTCGACGCCGGGCAAACTATGTATGTTCTGCAAAACAATTTTGAACAACTAAAAGATCTTGGAATCACTATCGATCATAAGAGAAAATTATTCCTCAACTATTGCACCAGACCGAATGCGTGGTTTGACCCAATGATGGAAGTGATAAACATCTGTCAGGGTTTGGGCCCCGACGGAGACGTTCCGGTTCATGAATGGGGGCATTCGGATCTGTTTAAAAAATTACAAGAGCTTGGGACGTCTAGATTTGTAATAATCGGCCGCAGCTTTCATGAGTATTATGCCGACATGATGGCGATAACCACGAATAAAGATTGGCAGATCGGTGAAACTGCTTGCAGAATATTTGGAGTTCCGGTTGAGGCGCAGGCCGACGGGTTGAGAAATCCGATGAAGGCAACTATTTTATGGTCTGAAAACGAAGCCAACCTCCCGAGCGATCCATATACAATTTCACTCATCTTCTCAGGAACGATGGCGCGTTTGTTTAAAGCATTAACAGATAAAAATCTTCCGGATGGATACAGGCTAACTGAAGGGAAGGCATTTCTGCTCTTGAAGGCGCTTGTAAGTAACCAGCCAAATTTTTTATTGAATCACGCCAACTTAACAAGAAAAGATTTCTATTGGTCGTTGATCGGTAGTTTATATACGCTTCAGGCAAGTGGAATTTTGAAAAAGATTTACGGAGACCAGAACTCCGGAGTCTTGTACGGGTTCTTGAATGCAAAGATCACCGGCGAATGTGTTCGGTCGGGGCTGATCACATCTGCTGAGGCATTGGCAGGCTCTGAGCCGATAACAAGCGCACCTATCGATTTAATTCCACCCGACGTCACAGAAGTAGCGCCAAAAGATTTCACATTCATCGGTGGAAACAGACGCTTTGAACAGCAGATGGCAAAAATTATTTTTGAAAAGGGAGATGAAATTGTAAACTCTGCATGGGTTAAAGTTGTCGGCCACGGAGTCACACACTTCATCTTTGATAACGATCCAAATACGATAGTCACGAGATTTGATGGTGTAAGAAGACTTGGTGAAATAGACTTTACTGTCGAGGTCGACCGAAATATCGGGATGCCTGTTAATTTTGTCACGCCACAAACGGCCCTAGAGCTTTTAATAAAGGACCTTTCGGATGGAAATAGCTTGAGAAAAGCGATTTCAAATGCAACCCCCGATTTCAAGCCCGGCGAGGCGATGTTCGGCAAGATCCCCGATGCGGCAAGAGAAGAAACGCGAAAGCTCATCCTTGGAAAGGTTCGAGAATCCACAAAAGACGTCTCAATTGATCTGGAAAATCCGCCATTTGTGATGATAGACGGAAACAATTCAATACTTTATGAGATCCCGCTCGGTCCGTTCACGGCATATATTGATATGCGAACGGGGTCGATAGATTACCATCAAAATCTGTTTATCGATTAAGGATAATATTCACTCAAACTGTTGATAAATTGGCCGTTTTGGGCTAGAACTGCATCCTTGACTGAGGGGCGCAAAAGTGTATATTCCGCGCCGCAC
>CAZTCA010000026.1:3673-15560 GCA_964612405.1 uncultured Pseudomonadota bacterium | reverse complement strand
ACGCGATTACCTGACGCAGTCACCATCACAGACTATGTCGGGCCATGCCGCTGTGCCATTGTCGAACAATTGACTTATACGTCGGCATGTGGTCTAATGCAGGCCATGGCGCGCGATCTGCCAGTCATCATACCGATTAGTCTTCCGCAGGGTCTCATATCCATATTTGAAAAAATATCCGCTCAGAGCGGGGCGTTTCTTCTTGATTCTGCCGGCGATAACCTAAGAGACGGCAGATATTCGTTCGCCGGCATAAACCCGATACATACATTTTCATCCAACGGCGGATTTATTACGATGGATGGCCACACCGTGATCGACGGGCCGAGAGATTCATTGCAGAGATTGGTCGCCATGGCGGAGCGGATTCCGTCCGATACCTATCTACCGTTCACTGGCGGGTTAGTGGGGTTCATCAGCTTTGAGTGGGGGAACGCCCGCGGTGATATCGAGGGCTCCGCGCTGATGCCCGATACATCCTTTGGTTTGTACGATACAATAGTCACTTGCGACCATCTGGAGAATATTGCGTGGGTCTCTTCTATCGGGCTAAAAAAAGATGGGTCTACAGATGTCTCCCTGGCCCGAAGAAGGGCGGAAGAATTTGCCGGCCTCCTCTTGAGTGCAAAGAATGAAATGGCGGGCAGATCAATATTCAAATCCGTGAGTCGATATCCCGTTGTTTCATCTGTCGGCAAAGATCAGTTTATCTCGGCAGTTGAGGCGTTGAAAAATTTAGGTCACTCACCGCTTTTTGCTCCGATGTTCAGATCTCCAACCCAAAAGACTCCATGGAATATGTATCTTGAGCTTCGGTCCGGGAACCCGACTCCGTTCTCCGCCTATATCAACGGAGGAGACTTTCACATCCTTTCATCTTCAAGGACATGTCTGCTTGAGGTCAGCGGCGGAATCATAAAGACAAAGCCGACCAAAGGTGTTTTGTCGCGCGGAACCTCTGATGAGTATGATAGGAGCAAAATAAACGAGCTGACGTATGACGATGAAAAACAGGCGTCACACAGATTTTTGGTGACAGAGATGATGAATGCGCTGGATGGCGTGTGTGAGCCGGGGACCGTTGAGCCGGTAGAAGTTGCAAAGATTGAAAGTGATTCCAAGGCCCATCACCTTGTGTCGAATGTGACGGGGTGGAAAAGATCGTATGCCAACGCCATCGACTGCCTCTTTAATCTAATTCCAAGAGCCGGAAGCGAAAGCTCTATCAGAAATGTTATATCCAGGCTGGAATGTTCCCAGAGAAACGTTTATACAGGGGCGATCGGTTTTGTCGGGAGCGGCGGAAAAGCCGAATTTAATCTGGCCTTTAGGACGATGGTTTTAAAAGATTCCATAGGCTACCTGCATGCCGGCACTGAAGTGACACATCTGACCGATCCTGAAGAGGCATATATAAAAACAAATCGTGCCGCAGATAATATATTTAACTTGATAAGCTAGAAGACCTGCACTATTTATCCAAGACATATGGGATACAAAGTATACGTTAACGGAAATCTTGTACCGGAAGACAAGGCCTCAATATCGGTTTTTGACCGGAGCTTTCTGTATGGAGAAGGGGCGTTTGAGACGATTCGTGCATATGACAGACGTCCGGCTTTTTGTGATATGCACTATCACAGGCTCAAGACGAACTGTGACAGGTTAAAATTTGAAATGCCGCTCGATGAATATGCGTTCAAACATGCAATCGTAAAAACAATCAATGCAAACAAACTGAAAGACGCATACATCAGAATAACTGTTAGTCCAATAGGTGCATCCATAGGTTTGGGACGCCCCGCCAAGATGGGGACGAATTTTGTTATCTTTGTAAAACCTTTCAAGGGCAAACCTCAAGAGGTCTATGATCACGGCGGGAAAGTGGTTATGATTGAATCTGTCTTTCCGGATGATCCGGAAATCGCCAAGGTGAAATCCACAAACTATCTTTCAAAGATGCTTGGCAGGATGGAGTTGACCGAGAAGAGGGCAGATGAGGGTTTGGTTCGTAACAGGAGCGGTCTAATCCTAGAGGGGACTGCCACAAACCTTTTTCTGGTAAAAAACGGCACAATCTTTACACCTCCCCTAGAAGATGGGTGTCTCCCCGGGATTACGCGTTGGGTCACTATTGGCCTTACGCAGGAGTTGGGCATAGAGTGTGTTGAAAGTCATGTTGTTATAAACAATATCATTGAGGCTGATGAAATATTTTTGACCGGGAGCACCATTGAAGTCCTTCCGATAAGAGAGGTTGTCGGTGTGACAGTGAAGGAGAGCACCCCGGGGCCGGTGACAAAACGCCTCATGACTGCCTATTCAAAATTGGCTGCCAGCCCTAAATAGACCCTGTCGGGAAATTCGACTTGTCATCGCGAGGAGGCCGAAGGTCGACGTGGCGATCCAGTGAAATCAATTAGTTACACTAGATTGCTTCGTCGCTTTGCTCCTCGCAATGACAGAAAGTGTCATTTCCCGACAGGGTCTAAATAGACCCGATGTAATCTTCAATGAATCCTTTTGCTTTTTTAACTGAGTCTTTCAGCACGCTCCCCTTTGCAAGAGATGCGGCAATGGCAGATGAAAGCCTGCAGCCGGTGCCACACCTTACCGGCCCATCAATCCTTTTGGATGAAAACTCTGTATATTCCGTACCGTCAAAAAGAATATCAGTTGGGTCTCCTGACAGATGACCACCTTTGATGAGCACTGAAATATTTTTCTTATCGCTACTCATCTGGATTGCTTCGTTGCGGATTTGACGTGCCGCCTCTTTCATGGTCCCGATGTTCCAGATATGCATTCCCGCCAATGTATCTGCCTCGTTCAGGTTCGGGGTGATAAGCGTTGCGTATGGAATTAATTCATTTTTGAAATGCTGAAGCGCGTTTCTTTCAAGAAGGGGAGATCCACTTGTGGAGACAAATACCGGATCAAGAACAATATGTTTCACATTACAGGACCTGAGGAACATGACAATCGCTTGAACGTTTGAAGAACTGCCGATCATCCCTATCTTTATTGCATCGATTTTTCTGTTAGAAGAGACTGCGAACAATTGTTGTGTCAACTGATCTGCGGGGATGGGATTGATTCCAAAGACTCTATTCTCATTTTGGGCCGTGATTGCAGTGATGACTGACAAGCCGTCAACACCGAAAATTTTGAATGTTTCAAGATCCGCCTGAATGCCGGCCCCGCCGGATGGATCAGACCCTGCAATTGTTAAAACCGCAGTGCGTTGGTGCGTTGGTGCGTTGGTGCGTTGGTTTTTATCAAACATATTAATTAGTTTATAGTTTACAGTTAAAAGTTTTTTGTAGTTAACTATCAACTATCAACTATCAACTATCAACTAAACTTGCTAGTGTACCACTTAACTTCTTCGACTATATTTTCTGCTTGAGTGATTCCGGTTATCATCGCAACTGACGAAACTTCTGTTGAGATTACTTCATCAATATTTGTGCGGTTGATTCCTCCGATGGCAACGACCGGACTCTTTACTGTTTCAACCAGATTTTTTAATTTATCTATTCCTTGAACCGGATGACCAGGACCTTTTGTTTTTGTGGGAAAGATTGCGCCAAAGGCAATATAATCGGCACCCATCTTTTCGGCCGAAATCGCTTCATCTATCGTATGAGAAGAATATCCTGTGATAAATCCTTTACCAATTCGATTGTGTACGTCCGCGATGGTTAGATCATTTGCGCCGACATGCACGCCATCAGCTCCGACTTCTGCCGCAACATCAACGTAGTCATTAATAATAAAAGTGAAATCGTATTTATATTTCAATTCAATTATCTTTTTTGCGATCTCAAAGACGTCGCTGTTCCACGTGTCTGTCATCTTTCCCTGAGATTTGATTCTCAATTGCAATATCTTGCATCCGCCGAGCAACATAAGATGGGCCAGTTCCTGATGCGAATACTTCGGAGAGAACGTCGTGTCGACTATGCAATATAATCCCTTAATAGGTGTTGTTATAAAGACCTCCTTTATGAGTTTCTTAGTTCCAGTTTATTTAATTTTGTCCTTAATGTGTTTCTGTTAATCCCTAGGATGCGCGCCGCCTTGATCTGATTCCCTTTTGTCCTCTCCATGACCAGCCTTATCAATGGTTTTTCAACACGCTTGATGATTGCCTCATGCAGGTCCTTCACATCGTATTTGCCGAGCTGTTGCATAAAAATTTTTAGTTTTCTCTCCACGAGTTCTTCAATCGCCAACTGTTCAATCTGATTTTCGGAATAATTATCCCAATTATTATCAATATGCAGATTCAGATCATTTGTATCTATCGAGTCTCCGTTGGCGGATATGACGGCAAATAACATTGTCTTGTTCAATTCCGCGATATTTCCTGTCCATGGGGTACGTTTCAGAAGTTTCATGGCCGACCTTGAAATCTCCTTGCCGGGGATTCCAAAGTTAATACACCAGTGATTAACAAAATATTTTGCTAGGGGTTCAATATCCTCCAGCCTTTCTTTTAGCGGTGGGGCTTCAATATAATTATTCACAAAGAGTTGTGCCAGTTCGGGGATTAATTGATGGTCTTCAATATATTTTTTCAGATGCTGTGGCATGCTGAATATATATCTGCAGAGAGATTTTATAGAATGGGTTGCCCCGATAGGTTTGTAGCCGCCTAGTTGTATCGTTGCAAGAAGTTGAAGCTGTAGTTTTAGCGGAACGCATTGCAGGTTCTTAATGAACAGCGTTCCGGCACCCGCTTCGTCAATAGCGCATTTTGAAAGAGAGGTCTTCCCCAAAAAGGATGTCTTGACCTGACCAAAGATTTCTTTTTCCGGATTATCACTCCCCTTTGCGTCAAATATTATAAAGGGCTCGGCCTCACGGTGGGAGTTGTGATGGATAAATCTTGCTATCCGGGTCTTTCCGGAGCCGTCCGGGCCGGCCAGCGCCACCGTGTTTTTGTTCTCCTGCGAGATGGTCGTTGCCTTGGATCTGATCCTTTGAGCCGCATCTGATGTTCCTATTATCTGCATGGAATAAATATAGTCATCTGCCTAATTTTTAGGCAAGTAGTTTTTAGTTGATAGTTGACCGGTCAGGGGGTATCTCCTGATCGGTCATCCTGAGGCATTAATGCCGAAGGATCTCCTGCTATGACATGGTCAGTAAAATCTAAATTAAAACAGGTAGTTAGTCGCGAAAAGGGGACTATTATCAAGGATTGGGGCGGCAAGATAACCGTGGCCGTTGTCTATCCCAACACATACCATATTGGAATGTCCAATCTGGGGGTTCATAACATCTACAGGCTTTTAAATAGCAGAGACGACGTGGTTTGCGAGAGGGCATTTTTGCCGGAAAAGCAGGATATGGAAGAATATCTGAGGAAGGGGGACAAGATTCTGACGTTGGAGACAAACAGGCCGCTTCAGGATTTTGATATTATTGCCTTTTCCATATCCTTTGAAAATGATGTGAAGAATATCCAGGCCATCTCTGATCTGGCAGGGATTCCCTCTGATAAGACCAAGCGGCAAGGAGGCCGCCATCCAAAATTGGTTGTCGGTGGTGCAGTCTCTACATTGATTCCTGATATTTTTAAGGACCTCTTCGACGAAGTCTTTGTTGGTGATGCCGAGGATTCGTTATCCAAACTTCTCAATAGTGGGGAATCAGAAATTATAAAAGAGCCCGCTCGCTCGGTTATCTGGACCGACGATACAGAATTTGGTTCCATGCATTTGGTTGAGATGCAACGCGGCTGTCCTCATAGATGTAAATTTTGTGCGGCGCCGGTCATATACAGTCCGTTCAAGCAGTTTTCAAAAGAGGCAATCATAAAGGCTATAGATGCTGGCATTGAGGTCAGAAAAAAGATAGGTCTCATCGGCGGAGATGTTTTTGCTCATCCCGATTTTGAAGAGATTGTTAGTTATATCCATTCGCGCGGTGCTGTATTTTCACCGTCATCCGTGAGGGCGGACAGAATCACTCCGGCCATTGCGAAACTGCTCAAGCTGAGTAAACATAAAACGATAACCCTGGCTCCAGAGACCGGGAGCGAGGGTTTAAGAAAAAGTCTTGGGAAAAATATCCCCGATCTCAAATTTTTTGATGCGGCAAAGGTGTTAATGGAAGAGGGGATTAATCAGTTTAAGTTATATTTTATGATCGGCCTACCGGGAGAGACAAAAGATGATATCATGAAGATCGCAGATTTTGTTGATAACTTTAAAAAGCCGGGGATAAGGACGATCTCTGTCTCCGCCAACCCCTTCATACCGAAGATGTCAACGGCCTTCGAGAACGAACCGTTTGCCGGGGTCGAAGGACTGCGTGAAAAGACGTCGTTGCTTAAAAAGGCATTTCGTGGGATGGATGGAGTCAAGGTTAAGATCGAGTCGCCTCTAACTGCCCACTATGAATACTGTTTACAAAGCGCTCGTCGAATAAACGGATAAGTTGACATGTCTACACGTTCTGATATTAGACCACAGCCGATGAAAGTTATTAGAATCTCCATAGTTGCCGCACTTTTTCTCTGTTTGATTTCTACCGGTGTATTTGCCTTTGGATCTCCCAGACAGGTCAAGATCAACGATGTCTATGTTATCATGTTCATTCTTGACGGGGCGCCAAGAGACCTCGTTTATGGGATGGTGGAGAACAATGAACTGCCGAATATCAAGAAATATCTATGGGATAATGGGGCTCATTTCGACAATGTAGTGACCACATTTCCGTCCGCATCATCCTCTGCTTATCAGAGTTTTATAACAGGACTTTTGCCGGGGAGATCCGGCGTTCCGTATCTTCAGAGATTTGATAGAGAAAAAGGGAAGGTAGTTGAATACTTCAGTGTCGGAGGCATTCAGAAGTTAAATGATGATTTGAACAATTTTAGGGCACTGAATAATCCGAACATAAAATTTAACGAATATCCTGTTACGATCTTTGAGAGGATGAAGGGGATTAAAACAGCTTCGGTATATTCTGAAGTGAATCGCGGTGCGAAGATTAACAGCCCAATATTGGGATTTGGTGCCTTCAATGATGCATTCATCAGAAACAAGATGGAGAGACTTGATGCAAGGGCATATAAGGAATTGAAGAAACTTTTTAAGGATGAAGATCCGCCAAGATTTACTCTGGCAGGTCTGCTCTCAATTGATCTGATACAGCACAAAGAAGGTGCATCATCCGAGGACACGAAGTTGGTTCTGATTCAGTTTGATATCTTTCTTGGAGAATTCATTCAGACGTTGAAAGAGAAGCAGATATTCGACAAGACCTATCTGGTTGTTGAGTCAGACCACGGAATGCACAACATTGAAAAGACGCTGGATCTAAAGGCCATTCTCAAAGCGGTTGGTCTGAAACATGAAAGCCCGGATCCGCGCCACAAAGATTCCGACTTTTTTGTGTCTGAGAGGGGCGTGGCCTCAGCCCAGATATATTTTAAATGGGAGAATGGATGGGAAGATCGCGTCAATGTAGACAAGCTCAGAAATTATAAAGGATCAGTAGATGTAATCGATCTGCTTGTTAAGTCAAAAGATGTCGAGTTATTAGTTGTTCGTGACAGTTATGACGAAGTCCGTGTCTTTGGCAAAGACGGAAACGGTACCATTGCTCATGTCGATGTGAACGGGAGGACATATTACGGCTATCAATTCAGCGGCTCAGATCCTCTCAAGTATGGTGAAGAAAAATCTCTAAAAGGGATGTTAGATGGCAAGATGTATGATGCCGATACATGGCTCTCAAAGACTGTCTCTCTTGAGTATCCGGATGCCGTGGTTCAGCTGGGTCAACTCTTTGATGATGGCAAGGCAGGGGATGTGTTTGTGGTCCCAAAGAAGAATGTTGGATTCTATCGTGATAAGGCGGCGACGCACGGCTCCCTCATTCGCGAAGATATGAATATTCCCCTAATGATCCGCGGGCCGGGGATTAATGGCGGCGGAAAAGTTCCTGTGAGAAGTGTTGATCTCTATCCGACAATTCTTTCATGGTTTGGGATCGAAGATACAAAATATCATGACGGCAGAGAGATCCCTTTTAATTCCGAGGCCACGGCGCCTGTTGATGAAACCGGATTAACGCTGGCAAATATGGAGTCGGTTTTTATTGGCGGGCCGACACTTATGAAGATGGTTGGAACAGATGAATTCAAAGAACAATTCAAAAAGAGATTCAGCGGAAGCGTTGGGAACGAAAAATTGCTGAAACTTATCGATGCGGAACTTAAGAGAAGAAGTATAGGGCTCGCCAAACTGAAGGACGAATCTCTTTCAGATTTTTATATTAAAGGAACTTTTGAAGAGATCTGGAGGTTGGAGGATGTGAAGGCTATTGTCACAGAACCAACCAAAAGAACCTGGTATGGAAAGCCACTATAGTCATGTTTAGATTCTTTTTTCATAGGGATTCTAAATTTGTTGTAATTGTTGAAGTGTTTGGTCTGCTTGGTCTACTTTTTCTGATTTTTTCTGGATGGATTAAATCTCAATCGGTCGTCTCGATCGCACTTTTTTATGTGTATCTTCTTTTGTATCTGTTCCTTAAGTTTTGCATCATGTGGAATTGGTATGGAAGTGGGGCCTTTTTATCTAGATTTGCGGTAAATAGAAGCGGCAATCTCTTGGGGATCATGCTCCACTTCAAAAAAACTTTCGTACCCGTTGCTTATGTTCTTTTGATTACCAATCTTCTGCTTCTTGCCGGATTGCCCGGAGCGATTTTAATAATACCGGTGGCTTTGTATCTGTTTATTACACACGTGAACGTGGTATTGATCTACCTTCACCTGAAAGATAAAGATAAAACACTTCCAAATTTTTTCACTGGTAAATCATCAATCTAGACAGATAGTAGGAACTGCAAAACCGTTCTCATCGGAACTCCGGTTGCGCCTTTTCTATTGAGAAGCGTCTCTTCTTCAGTGTGTGCGGATTCGGCAATATCTAAATGTATCCACTTAGTATCACCGACAAATTCCTGCAGAAAGAGCGCGGCGCCGATTGTATCTGCGCGTGTCTTGGCTTGATTCCTCAAGTCGGCTGGGCCCTCTTTCAGGCTTTTTCTATATTCCTTTGCCAGCGGAAGTTGCCACGACGGTTCTCCCGCCAGCCTTGACGCCGCCAGCAGTTTTTCTACGAATTTTTGATCATTCCCAAGAACGGCAGTATAAATCTCTCCCAATGCATAAAGGACTCCGCCGGTGAGAGTCGCCATGTCAATCATCAGATCCGGTTTTTTCTCTGAAGCAAAAATCAAGGTGTCCGCGAGAATCAAACGTCCCTCCGCGTCCATGTTTGTTATTTCAATTGTCTTGCCATTTCTTGCCTTCACAATGCTAGTTGGGACCTCGGCCTTTGAGTCGATCATGTTATCTGTGATTGGGAGATATGATGTAACTTCAATGTCCGGCTTTAACGTGCCTAACACCTTCATGATGCCTATGCATGTTGCCGCACCGGCCATATCATTGTTCATTCCGATCATACTCCTTGGTGGCTTTAAAGAATAACCTCCGGTATCAAATGTGATCCCTTTTCCGATGAGGGCAACTTTCAATTTTGCTTTTTTCTTCGGTTTATAAGTCATCTGAACAAATCGGGGCTCATTAGTTGAGCCCTTTGCCACTGCCATGAAGAGACCCATCTTTGCGTTCTTTATCTCCTTAGGACCCCACACTGTGATCCCCAGCCCGCAATCCTTGGCCGTCTTGACGGCTTCGTTTGCTAACACTTTCGGTGTCAAATCATTTGGAGGGAGATTGGTTAATTTTCTGACGTAGTTAACCGACTCTCCTATAATCCTGCCTTTCGCAATTGCGGCCTCAAACCTGGAAGCATCTTTTCCTGCGATAAGAAAGATATTTTTTAATGTATTGGGCTCAACGTCCTTTTTGTTTTTATATTCATCGAATTTGTAGGCACCTAAAATAAATCCTTCCACCAGCGCCTGAATCCTGTCAGCAGGCACCAATTTTTTCACACTCTCATCTTGGATAATCCCCGCAATGGAGCGTGCCTTGATATTATTTGCCACGCTTGCGACTCTTGCGCCGACCTTCCTTGATGTATCAAGCGTAAACTCATCTAATTTTCCTATTCCAACCATCAGCACGGCCTTTGATGCTATTTTTCCATCTACGTATACCAATTTGTGTGAAGCCGGCTCTCCGCTGAACGATTCACTCTTGATTATTTTAGTCAGCAGGCCACCCAAGAGCTTGTCTAGCGCAACGCCGCCATCAGATTTTAGCAATATGGCGACTCCCTTGTCATTTTTGTCTTTTGTCTTCTGCTGGCATAGGACAACGGCTATGTCGACTTTAATACCTTCCAAACGTTCCTTAGAAATTTTGAATTCCATAATTATGTTCTCCTTTGACCTTGTGAAGGCTCAAAGTATCGCATCTAAAAAGACTTTGCAAGTACTAGACAATGGTGTTAATTATCAGACAAAGAGCCATGGCAGGTAACCGCAAAATAAAAGAGACGCTAAAAAAATCATTCTCCCTCTCTCCAAAGTGGGAAGAGGGCCTGAGGAAGGGTGTTTTTCACGTTGGCCGGGGCGTGGAGAGACTCATAGGCGAGGTATCAAAACTGAAATCCGGCCTGGTTAGAGCAACATCCAGCGCCCAGCCGGTCTTGTCACTTGAAGGACAAATTTCTCCACCCAAGCTAAAAGAGATCATTTCACTGGCATCGGACAAAATTGTCACGCCTTCCATCCCAAACCTTGTGGATAAAACAGCGATTGAGATTCGGGAGGGGTCATCCAGCTTGATTACCGCGCTTAAAGGACGGGGCGCCTCAATTGCAACACACACGGACATAGGTGGTGGCGCCGGTTCATATGATAAAAAAAATAAAGATGATATCCCAAGCGTCAAAAGCGTTGCCTGGAATCTCCCGTTTGAAGATGGCTTCTTTGATTATAGTGTGGGTTGTTTTGCGACTCAGTTTCAGGGGGATATGACAAAGACGATCAAAGAATTTTCAAGGCTTCTTGTGATTGGAGGCGAAGGGGTGATCGTTGATTTTCACCCGTTTGGTCTCTATTCAAAGAGGGGATCGTATAGACTGAAACCATCCGGCTCTACGGTTAAAGGGATTGAAGATTATTTCAGGTTGTGTCGATCGTTCTCTCTCAAGGTTGTCGACGTAAAAGAGGCATTTATCGATGATGTGGTGAGAAAGCTGTTTGTAACAGATGAGGAGAAGGCATCTTTCAGAGTGGTCAAGGGGACACCGCTTCTCATTTTTTTGTATGTGAAAAAAGGAGGCTGATTTGTTCGTTGGTTCATTGGTTCGTTGGTTCCTTTGTCATATTTAGACAACCAACGTACAAACGCACTAACGCACTAACGCACTAATTATGGATTTCGATAAAAAAGCTGCAGATCTTTTTTTAGACATACCGGAAGCTCCAAAAGAGACCGGCGTGGTTGCGAATGCGGTACAGACCGGAAAGCTTGTCTTTGTGAGCGGGGCATATCCATGGAAAGAGGGACGTCTTGCCTACAAGGGGCGTCTTGGAATTGAGTTGACGCCGGACGTTGGAAGGATGGCGGCGAATGCGGCATGTGTACAGGCATTGGGTTTTTTGAGCGGTTATCTCAAGAATAGTCTCAATAAAGTGAAAAGGATTGTCTCCATCAAGGTCAATATTGCCGCAGGATCAGATTTTAAAGATCACCAAAAAGTGGCCGATGGTGCAAGCCTCCTTCTGAATGATGTTTTTGGACCGTTGGCCGGAAAACATTCAAGAGTAGTTGTTGGAGTTAACAGTCTCCCCATGGGGGCTGCGGTTGAGGTGGAGCTTATTGCTGAAGTAAAGTAACGGGCAGATACGATTGGAACGGCTGGAACTGTTGAAACTGCTG
>CAZTCA010000026.1:0-3573 GCA_964612405.1 uncultured Pseudomonadota bacterium | reverse complement strand
GGTCTTCTTGGAGAGCATGTGCTCTATCTTTCGTATAAGGTGGCGCATGTGGAACGGTTTGGAGATATATTCATCCGCTCCCTGATTTAATCCCTCGATACGATCAGATTGTGCGTCTTTGGCGGATAATATCAAGACCATTACATCTTTCGTCTCCGGATTCTCCTTTATCTTGTTACATACTTCAATTCCAGAGACCTTGGGCATCATAATATCCAGAATGACCAGGTCAGGTTTAGACCCTGAGATGTTAGCCAGTGCGTCATCCGCCGAATATGAACTCCGCACAGTGTAGGCCTCGAGCGGAAGCATTTTGGCGATCAGTTTATGGACCTGCGGATCGTCATCAACGATTAATATGTCATATTTGCGTCCTGGCTTGTGCATAATCTTTTACAAGTTGTTACAATTCTAAACGTTCTAACTATGCGTAAATACTATACGATGGTGCTGTGCAGGGCAAGTTTTTTCTTGACTGGCATTGAGCCGTACTTTATAACTGACTGAGCCTGAGCGGTCTTTTGTGGGAAAGTTCTAATTGGGGGAACTACCTAAACATCTTAAGAAGCAGTGCGTATAGGAATGTACCGGCCACGTTTGGTATAATGTGGTCGTTAAATATTAAACCCGCGCTAAACCGGCTTGGAAAGGGGGTGCAACTCTCCAAATAAGCCACGGCAGTCGGGAGTGCTGGCAGGTCGTCACAGAGAGGAGGCCTGACCAGACAACAAGTTAGTTAAAATAAGGAGAGGAATAACATGAGAAAAATATTAATCGGACTAGTTGCGGTTGCGGCAATGACGCTCGCGATGAGCAACGTATATGCAGAAGAGTATGTAGTAGGTGGTTTTGAAGCATCAGGTCACGTAAACACCGGTTTTGGTTTCCAATATACAGGAACCATCGGTGGTGGAGCTGGCGGAGCCGCTGGCCTCAACCGTGACGCTTTCACAAACTTTGCGACAGCGACAAAAGATACAGAATTCGGTTTCATCCTTGATGAAGCGGAACTCGATCTCGCAAAGACGTTCGGTGAAAATATCACCGCACGTGCAGACTTATCGTTTGGCGTAGCGAACCTGGGTTCGGCGGCAAACTTTGCTCTAGAGCAGGCTTATGTAACAACCAATGTTGCTTTGGGTAACGGTCTTGAGTTCTTGGTTGGTCGTTTTGATACCCCGATCGGGTTTGAAGCGGTTGACAGGAATGACAATGACACGATTACACACAGCATGCTCTATAACTGGTATCTCCGTCCAAGGACGACTACCGGTGCAAAGTTGTACTACGCGTTCAATGACATGTGGGATTTCCATTTCTACGTAGTGAACGATCTAATGGATACGGTTGCTTTCAACGGTAACGGTACAATCATGCCATCTTTAGGTATGCGTCTCGGCGTAATGTGGGGCGACGAAGGATCAGAGAGCACGGTTGGCCTATCAGCGGCAGTTGGTGATGAAACAGCCCGCGTTGGTAACAAGATCGGACGTATTTCATGGTTGACAGACGTTGATTTCAATATCTGGGCAACAGATGCGTTCGCAGTCGGCGGTGAAGGTATCTTCCGCATGGATAACGCGGCAACAGGAACAAACGACGCAATGTTTGGCGGCGGACTTGTTAACCTGCACTATGTGTTCAGTGATGTATGGGATGGCACATTGAAATATGCTCTCCTCTATCAGAACAACGCCGCAGCAACAGCTCTGGCCGGCACAGCCATATACGGCGCAGCAGGCACAGTAGGCTGTTATGCCCCAGTACAGGGCAAGGCACTCTTCCACGAGATCGGTATCGCTGGTGGATATCAGATCACGGACGGTGCTAAGGTGAAGGCAGAATACAGACTCGATTACACGAAATACAGCGGAGCGGCCAAGAACATGGCACACGCATTTGTCGGTATGTTCGCGTATGAGTTCTAGTTGAAGCAGAAGCTGAAGTTGGAACCCCCCGTTAGCGTATAACGGGGGGTTCTTTTTTTGTTGTGTTGACAATGTATTAGGGCAGCACTATATTTTCCGGGCCACTTTTATTAATGGTCGTACGAAAGCACGGGGATATGAAATATGCACTCAATATGGGTTACATTTGCACCGGTTGCCATAATTAATTTTGCTTTATTGATACACATGGTTATCTTTGCGGCCACGCGTGATCGCTGGCCAATTCCCGAAGACTTGAAGGCCCGTCACAGCTCAAAATTTTTGGGGTTCTTTTCGAAACATTGGTGGTTTTGGGTAACAACGCCAATCGTCAGGGCGCTTATTACTTTGAGATTTTCTCCAAATATTATCACGTTTATAGGTTGTGCGATATCTTGTGTGGCTGCATATCTTTTTGTCATTGGCATGTTCGGTTATGCCGGGTGGACAATGATACTCGGTGCAACATTTGATATGTTTGATGGCAAGGTTGCCCGTATCACAGGCAAGGTTACCCGCTCGGGCGCATATTATGATTCAGTGATGGATCGTTTTGGCGAGAGCGCGCTCATGCTCGGTCTTGCAATTCACTTCAGATATTCTTGGGTTTTATTTTTTGTTATCTTGGGTCTTGTTGGCTCAACACTTGTCAGTTACACGCGTGCGCGTGGAGAGGGTGTGGGCGTCATTTGTACAAAGGGTACTATGCAAAGACCGGAAAGGGCCGTTTATCTGGGCGTTGCATCAATTTTTCAACCGACAGCAGACCTATTTTTTGGTTCCACTCCGTTTCCCCCGCCACCGGTTTTGGTTATTGCGGCCATCCTTATCATTGCCGTGATGACTATGATCACCGCAATTTATCGAATGGTTTATATTATGAATCAGCTCGATACCGAAGATAAAAGGGTTGGAAGGGAATCGATCCCCCAGGTCCTGATGCGTCTCTCAACTCCGGAAGGTAGATTGGAATGGTTTGAGAAGATGAAGCAGAGACATGGTTTAAAGTAGGATCGCCTCTATTTTTTCAAAGCACTTTCAGGATTGGATATTGCCGCCCGCAAGAGATCCACATTAATCTCTCTCCCCTCAAAGAAATCCAGAATAAATTTATCTGCCGCAAAGTAGAATGCGCCGATCCTTCCCAATTGTTTCAGAATGAATTCTGTTTTTACAAGATCTTCTCCGTCAAGTCCGGTCTTGGCCTCAAGTGCCTGAGATTTTGTTTTTTCAATTGTTGTCAACGCATCTTTGACCGTGCCGCGAATCTTATCAAAGAAGTTGCTCAAGACCTTTTTTGGGTAGACACGTTCAGCGCTGTAGAAATCTTTTCTTGAACCCTTCACCCAGACCTTTCTGACAAGTTTCATATCTTCTAAGAGTCTGATGTTGATACTGACGTTGGACTTGCTGACACTTAGAATCTCCGATATCTCATCAAGAGAAAGGGGCTCTTCGTTCAAGAACAATATGGCATATATCTGTCCGCCGACCTTGTTGACCATGCCAAGTAGTGCGGAAGATATCTTCCCGGCTCCGTCAATAAATGTATTAATCGCGGCTTCTAATTTTTCCTTACCTTTGTCCGTCATAGACCCGGATAATTATCCCATAGCGCTAATGTGTCAAGTGGGATAATGTATGG
>CAZTCA010000025.1:0-15951 GCA_964612405.1 uncultured Pseudomonadota bacterium | reverse complement strand
GGAAAGATAAGAGAACGGTTCATTAGGATTTTTTGAACCGGTAACCTAAAAATTTATAAATCAATTTAGCGGTAGTATATTCGGAGATTGTCTCCCCTTCTCTTGGCGCGACCTCGACAAAATCTGCTCCGACAACATTTCTCTTCTCAGTCAGCTTTTCGAAGAACTTAGTCACTTGATACCAGTTCATTCCTCCCGGCTCCGGCGTTCCTGTCCCCGGCATAATGCTCGGGTCAAATGCGTCCACATCAAATGTTAGATAAACATTTTTGGAAAGTCTGCTGATAGCCTTGTCCATCCAACCATCCGAATCGTGAATCTCGTGTGCATAAAAAGGCGGGCCCAAGCCTTCTTTCTTCAGAAAATCTCTTTCCTCGATAGAGATCGCCCTGATGCCAATCTGAACAAATGGAACGTTGAGTTCGAATATCCTTCTCATAACACAGGCATGACTGAGCTTGGTTCCTTCATACTCATCTCTTAAATCTGAGTGAGCGTCAAACTGTACAACAGATAAATCTTTATACTGTCCCTTCAACACTTCAACTGGGGCAGCGCTGATCGTATGTTCACCACCCAAAATAACCGGAAATTTTTTATCCGTGATAACTTTTTTTACAGCCACCTTTAAATAATCGAGAGATTCGACCAGTTCCATCGTGTTGATACCGATCGTGCAGGGCTCCCCATCAAACTCTTCATCGTAGAACTCCAAATAATCAGAGGCTTCTAAGATTGCCCCCGGTCCGTTGACAGTCCCCTTGCCGTGTGAGGTTGTCTTTTCATATGGAACTGGAATGACCACAACACCGGCCTTGTCATATTGTATGAATTGTTTTGCTAGGTTTGGAAAAAAAATAGACATAATAACGGTACAATCAGGTTATGAAACGAACACGGCACCGCACAACACTGTTGTCCACAACCCGTTTTTATCTCCAACTGCGGACTGTGCAATGCTGGTTGTTTTTACTATCTCGCCGGAGATTGCCCAGCTCCCCTTGCGCTCGTTCCACGCCTTATCTGCATCAAACTTGATGCCGATAATCGTTGCCAACATCTCCGCGGCAAGATCTTCTGCGTAATCACCGGATTTTTTCTCATTCTGTCCAAAGCTGTGATGCTCAGAAAGATAGCCATAGTGAGTTTTATCTTTGGGGATTGACAGACCCACCGCCGCTGACACCAGCCTGTGCGGTTCGTTGGTGGCGTTGTCGGAGAGAACGCAATAAACAACTTGACCGGGCTTTAAGAGCTTTGATCCCTCGGCCTTAGACAAAATCTTGCAACCGGGCGGAAATATGCTCGACACCCTGACAAGATTATATCTGGCAATCTTTGCATCACGCAAAGCCATCTCAAAGCTCTGCAGTTTCTCACGATGCTTGCCGACCCCTTTGGTAAGAAAAACTTTTGTTGGGACATGTGACATAGTAGAGACGCGATTAACACAAATGATATTTGTCCACAAGGAAAAAAGAACCCCCCGACACTTTCATGTTGGGGGGTCCGCTGCTACATAGCAGTCAGCTTCAATACTTTACTTCTTTTTCTTCTTTGCTACCTTCTTTTTCTTCTTTGCTACCTTCTTTTTCTTTTTCTTTGCCATTGTCCCCCTCCTTTTTGTTTGGGTTAGCAAATTTCGTTTACAGGATCATTATAGGAAAATGATTCACTCATGTCAAACTTATTTTGATATAAATCTTCAAAAAAATTCAACACGTACATCTTGTGGCATATTTTTTGTTTTGGAGAGATTTCTCGGAAAATATTTTGATAAAAATTATTTTTTGTTCATCAGGCTCAAGATTCTTATCGCCGCACATGCCGCACCAAATCCATTATCAATGTTCACAACTGTAATTCCTTCAGAACATGAGTTGAGCATCGCGAGAAGTGGCGTTATCCCGCCGAAATTTGCACCATACCCAACGCTTGTAGGCACCGCTATGACTGGTTTTCCTGTCAATCCACCGATAACACTCGGAAGTGCACCTTCCATTCCGGCAACGACGATCAGGCAGCCAAATTCATCCAATTCTTTAACGTTTGAAAGTAATCTATGAAGACCTGCAACACCAACATCATAGAAACTTTTGGCTTCAATCCCGTAAAATTCGGCCACTCTCTTCGCTTCTTCGGCCACGCGAACATCTGCCGTTCCAGCCGCAAGAACTGCGAGTCGACCATTAATTTGTTTGATCGGATTATTTATTATACGAAACACCTTGCTCTGTTCATCATAGTCCAGCTTGTCAAACCTCTTCTTCAACTCAAGAGATAGCTCTTTCGATGCACGAGTTCCAAGCACATTGTGGCCCTTCGAAATCATCATCTCCACAATCGATGCAACTTGCTCATGAGTTTTCCCATCACAGAAGATTGCTTCAACAAACCCGGATCTCTGATGTCTGTGCGTGTCCAGATTTGCAAATTCTTTCAATAGATCTTCTGCATTCATCTCCCCTCACCTGTTCTGTATCCACCAAGGTCGATCGTTACATGTCTCCACCCCAGCGCCTGAATGGTCTTTACCACAAAATCTCTCTTGCCGCTCAACAATTGAAAATCGTCCGGATCAATCTCGATGCGCGCAATATCGCCGTGATGACGCAATCTCACCTGTCTGATCCCGAGGCCAAGGATAAAATTCTCCGCGGCATCAATATTTTTCAATGTATCGGCATCAATGCGTGATCCGGTAGGGAATCTTGAAGAGAGACAAGCGGTGGCCGGCCTCTCCGCAACCTCAAGTTTCAGCTCCCTTGCAATCGCACGAATATCATCTTTGGTTATCCCCAGATCGACATACGGGGTTCTGACCATCTCATTATTACAGGCCGCCTCATGTCCCGGTCTGTGCCCCATCATCTCCGAAGCATTTGTCCCCTCAAGGACAAACTTAAATCCGTTCTTTTTTGCATAATCGGTCAGTTTGTTGAAAAGCTCACTTTTGCAGTAGAAACATCTGTTTTCCGGATTTAAGGCATATTTCTCATTATTCATCTCATCTGTATCTATTATATAGTGCGAAATCCCTCTGGCCTGACAAAAGGCCTTTGCGCTGGAGAGGTCTCTTGACGGCACGCTGGGCGAATTGCCGGTCACGGCAATCGTCTTGTCCGGGATCACATCGTGGGCGACAGCCACAAGAACAGCTGAATCGACGCCACCAGAGAACGCCACAACCACGCTCTCATATGACCTGATCTTATCTCTGAGGAAATTCAACTTATTATCCATATCAGCGGCGCACACTAATAAATTTGCCGACCCATGGCAAGCTGTTTCATCGCCAACAAAGACAACCCCCTCCATAGTCTGCAACGGCTCCCAAGGGATCAGCCGGCAGTGGCATGGCGGCTGGCTGTTTTGTTTTCGCTTGCCTGTAGGCATATATTCTGCTTAAAGCCTTTAATCACCGGCAAAGGAGATAACGATATGTCCGAAGTCGAAATTGTAGATGCAAATGAAGATTCCTTGATGAATGACGAAAATACCATCAAGTGCCTGGATAAGGGATTTGTCAGACTCGTTGATGTCATGGGCGATGACGGCGCGGTTGTTCAGGCGGCGCGCGTCTCATACGGCAAAGGGACCAAGAATGTCAGGCGTGACAAGGGCCTCATTAATTACTTAATGAAGCACAGACACTTCAGTCCATTTGAAATGGTTGAATTCAAGTTTCACTGCAAGATGCCGATCTTTGTCGCCAGACAATGGATCCGCCACCGCACTGCCAATGTCAACGAAATCAGCGGACGCTATTCGATCATGGAAGACTCTGTGTGGGAGCCTTCGGCTT
Organism: uncultured Pseudomonadota bacterium; assembly: GCA_964612405.1. Taxonomy (GTDB): domain Bacteria; phylum UBA10199; class UBA10199; family 1-14-0-20-49-13; genus CAZTCA01. The sequence goes on along the minus strand of CAZTCA010000025.1, from coordinate 12,146 downwards.
CCGATCTGAGACAACAGTCAAAGGTGAACAGACAGGGCTCTATTGATGAGCCGTTGCAGGAACCGTTGAACACTGAAATCATCAATCAGTATAAGACAGATCAGAAATTAATCTTTGATCATTATGGCAAGTATGTTGAAAAGGGCGTCGCACGTGAGATCGCACGCACCAACCTTCCACTCTCCACATACACCGAATGGTACTGGAAGATGGATCTGCACAACCTACTCCACTTCCTTTCGCTCAGGATGGAGGCCCACGCACAAAAAGAGATTCGCGTTTATGCAAACGCGCTCGCAGAATTTGTGAAGAGAAAGTGCCCGCTATGCTGGGAGGCATTCACAGATCACGGACTGAACAGCGTCATCTTTTCTGGGACTGAAATGGAGACAATCCGCTCGGCTATCGAAAAGAACAAGCTGGTCGATACAATCGTTGAAAACCGCCTGAATCAGCTCAAGGCAAACAACGCCGCAGAGGCGTTGATCAATGTCGAAATTGCCGAATTGAAATCCAAATTAACCGGTGAAAAATTAGAATAATCTTAGAAAAAGGTCATGCGCACTCTTGCTTCGGCCTCTTCGGGAACCGCCTCTTCTTCTTTTGCAGGCTTTGCCACAACCTTATCAGTTGTTGGTTCAGGACTTGGCTGAATCAGAGCCGACGTACTTTCTGTTGGCGTGATTCCGCCTGAAGAATAGATGCTTAGGAAGACATCTGTAATCTCCGTGTCAAACTCGTGCATCACAACCCCTTTTTTGATTGTGTGCGGGTTCATCAGGTAACCGTCTTTTCAGACATGGGCAAATCCAAAAAAGTGTCCAACCTCATGCAGGGCCAACGTAACAATATCGACTTTATCTATATCACCTTTACATTTATCTGATCCATCTGAACACGCAAGAGTGTCATAGATTTTTGGACACTGATAAAAAACTATATCCGAGTCATACATGCTCTCTCTCCAAATTCTACGAAAGTCTCGGCAAGATTTTCAAGGGGGTCAGGCTCGCTATTACAGTAAATAATATTCTTCCCATCAGAATCCTCTTTCATACTATCCGATCATTACAGCAATAAATATGCCACGAACCCCCAGTATAAAGCAAGATAACACGTTGTATTTATTGATTATTTTGTATTGAATTGAGTTGGATTCTATCAGTTTGATAAATAGCGTTATTTACAACACATCATCGCCTCTTCACAACCCCGATTATGTGTTCATATTCCTCTTTGGATATAAATTTCAGGATGAAGAAATAGGCAAAGGTCGCAACTGGAATAACCGTGAAAATCTGCACCCCCCTTACCCACTGAGCCGTGTGGCCAAAGAATCCGAACGAGTTCTTTGCAACAACGATCACAGCCGCAATCCCCAAACACGCGACCATCGTCCTGGCCAAACTATCGAGCAATTTAAAACCTCCGATCAATCCCATCTTCCTTCTATATGCCCACACAAGGAAGAAGAAATTGACAGCGGCCGAGAGAGATAAGGCAAGAGCTAAACCCATATGCAAAAGTTTTTGCATCAAGATCGTCGACAGGATGGCGTTTGCGACAAGCGCTACGGTTGCAACCTTCACCGGAGTTGCCGAATCTTTCTTTGCATAAAAAGCAGGGACAATATTTCTGACCCCGGTCACAAATGGAATCCCCAGGACTAGATATTTGAGCGCACCGACCGTGCCGACCACAGATGCTTCTGCAAACGCTCCGCGTTCATAGACAAGCCTCACTATCGGTTCCGACAAGAGTAGCAAACCAACCATCGCCGGTATCGCAATTGCCCATGCCACCCTCAAAGTATAGTTGAGGGTATCTTTGAAGGCCTTCATATCATTATTGGCCGCGTGATCGGAAAGGGTTGGAAGTGAAGCCGTTGCAAATGCCACCGCAAAAAGCCCCAGAGGAAATTCGTTCAGGCGGTCTGCATACCAAAGATATGAGACGCTCCCGCTAGGTAGAAATGAAGCAAGAAGCGTAATGACCAAAACATTTAATTGATATACAGCTCCACCAAAAATCGACGGAATCATAATGAGGCCGATTCTTCTCAGTCCCGGATGATGATGATCAAAATTGAAACGCGGAATCATCCCCTCCCTCTTCAACCATGGAATCTGAAGAGCCAATTGAAGAACACCGCCTATCAACACGCCAATCGCCAGGCCGACTGTCGGCTCGGGCATAAACCTTGAGATGATTACGGCACCGGCAATGATTCCAAGGTTCAGGACTATCGGCGACGCCGCGGGCGCGCCGAATATTTTCAGAGTGTTCAAGATGCCCATGGCAAGCGCCATGAGGCTCACAAGGAAAATGTATGGAAACATGATCCGCGTCAGATAGACAGTCAGTGTAAATTTTTCAGGTGAGTCACAGAAACCATAGGCTATCGCCTTGACAATCCACGGCGCAAAGAGGACCCCAATTATGGTCAACAAGGCCAATATAATAGATAGGTATGTAAATACTATGTCGGCCAGCTTCTTCCCATCTTCTCTGGACTGCTTGAGATATTCGGTAAAAACCGGGACAAAAGCCATTGTGAGCGAGCCCTCGGCCAGAAGACGGCGCAGTAGATTTGGAATCCTGAAGGCAACATAGAAGGCATCGGCCGCCCAGCGCGTGCCGAAGAAATACGCAATAATGGCATCTCGAATCAGCCCAAGTATTCGGGAAATAAAGGTAAAAAAGCCGAAAATCCCCGCCCTTCTCGAAATATTCTGATGTTCGCTCATAAAATCAGTTGATTGTTTATAGTTGATGGTTGATAGCCAACCCTAAAACAATAAACTATAAACTATCAACAATAAACGCTTTTATTGACAACTTGGGCCATGCATGCTAGCACAGCCGCCCATATCAATTAACCCCTTGAAGAACCTTATTATCACGGAATCTGTTTGGGGTAAAGTAAGGAGATTAAATGGCTACCGCAAAATTGAAGAAAAAGATGGCCGTCGGACGTCACGCATCAGCTAAGAAACGTGCCCGCCAGGCTGTGAAGCGCAGTGATAGAAACAAGCATGCACTCTCAACAATGAAGGGTGTAATAAAGAGAGTTCGTGTGGCGATTGAGGAAAAAGATAAAAAAACAGCAGAAGCGGCGTTAAAGAAGGCTCTTCCGATAATTGCCAAGACCATGACTAAAGGCGGTCTTCACGCCAACACAGGCGCCAGATATATCTCGAGACTCACAAAGGCAGTAAACAGGATTAGTTAATCAGATCTCTCACACATCTCTCAAGAATCATCCATTTGGGGACCTTGCTCGACTTGAGCAATTTATCTGTATTGTACAATCTTTTAAATCCGCCACGCAGTTCACTCACCTTAAAATTTTTGGACTGAAGGGCATAGTCTTTTGCAAAAAAGGGATGAACTCCTAAAATTCTTGCAATATCTGCCGGATTTTTCTTCATGGCCTCTTTCGCTTTTATCAAGAGTCTCCAATGCCTCGCGAGCATGCTGAGGACCATCACTTCACTCTCCCGGAACGCTGAAAGTCTCTTCAAAATATGCACCGCTTGAGCAAGATTGCGAACGCCTACGGCATTTGCAAATTCAAAGACCGTCTTCTGACTCGTCTCGGTGAGAACTGTCTCCACATCGCTGACATCGATTACCGGTTTATTTCCAACAAAGAGCATCAGCTTATCCAGACCGGATGCCAACTCTCCCAGATTTCTCCCAACAATGTCCGCCATGAAACGGGCCGCCTCCATCGATATCGCTTTCCCCTTCTGCTTGGCCTCCATCTGAACCCAGCTTGGAACCTGATTGTCATAAAGAGACTTGCACTCAACCGAAGCTCCTAGTCCGGCGATAATCTGCGCAAATTTCGTGCGACCGTCAATTTTTTCGGCCGTGAAGACTATTGTGGATGTTGGTGACGGTTTCTTTAAATATCTTTCAAGTTGATCGGCCTCTTTGATACTGCCGGCTTCACTCACAATGATCAGCCTGTGTTGCGACCACATGGGAATCGTATTGGCATTATTGATGACATCCCCTATCTTTGTATCTTTCGTCGAGAGACGATCCAGTTCCACCTGATCTGTATCGCTCAGCTTCTCGACAAAGCCTCTGATTCTTGTCACGGCGGAATTTGAGAGATAATTCTCGGGGCCATAGATAAGATAGACCGAACGCAGGTTTTTGTTGCGCAATTCTCTATCCAAATCTTGCAGAGTTAATTTAGGCATATCTAGACGACAATATTCACCAATTTCCCGGGAACGTAAATGACTTTTTTAATCTGCTTATTCTGAATAAAGGGGAGCACTTTGTCCGAGGCCTGAGCCAAACGCTTTGCCTCGTCATCATTAATATTCGCGGTAACCATTAATTTGTCGCGTAGCTTGCCGTTCACCTGGACAATAATGGGAATCTCGTCATCCACAACAAGCGCCTTATCCCATTCCGGCCACCTGGCGGCTGGAATGCCACCCTTCTCGCCAAGGTCCGCCCATAACTCTTCTGCCGCATGCGGGGCAAACGGGGAGATGAGAAGAATGAGGCTTTTAATATGATCTTTGGTGATGCTTGAAATATCTGCCTGATACAGCGCATTCACATATTCCATGATGGCGGCTATGGCGGTGTTAAAATGAAAACGCTCAATGTCGGCCGTCACGCGCTTGATGGTTTTGTGCATTATCTTTTCTGACTCGAGACTCGAGACTCGAGGCTTGAGACTTGATTCTTTCCAGTTATATATCAGGCGCCAAATTCTGTTCAGAAAACGATAGGCACCTTCCACCCCTTGATCGTTCCATTCCAGATCTTTTTCAGGTGGCGCGGCAAAGAGAGAAAAGATCCTCGCAGTATCGGCTCCGTATTTATCGACCATCTCATCAACACTCACAACATTTCTTTTGGACTTGCTCATCTTTGCGCCGTCTTTATATACCATCCCCTGAGTCAGGAGATTCTTGACCGGTTCATTCGAATTGCTGAATTTCAACAGATCCAGATCACGCATCATCTTCATCCAAAAACGGCAATATAATAGATGCCCGACCGCATGTTCAATGCCTCCAATATACTGATCAACAGGCATCCAGTATTTTGCGGCGACCGGATCTACAGAACCCTTCTTATATTTCGGCGAACAATAACGGAGGAAGTACCAGCTCGACTCGACGAAGGTATCCATTGTGTCGGTCTCGCGTCGGCCTTTGCTACCGCATTTGGGACATTTGCAATTTACAAATTTCTCCACCTTCGCAAGGGGCGATCCACCCTCACCTGTAAGTGGTGCCTCTTTCGGCAATTTCACCGGAAGATCCTTTTCGGGGACCGGAACCGTTCCACACTTATCACAGTATATAATAGGTATAGGGGCGCCCCAATAACGCTGTCTGCTGATACACCAATCCTTCAACTTATAGTTTACTGTTTCACTCCCAACACCTTGTTTTTTAAGGTGTTCAATAATGGCCTTCTTGGCCTTCTCATTATCCATTCCGGTAAAGTCACCGGAGTTTACAAGGACGCCGGGACCTTCATATGCACACTTAGAATTGTCATCCCCGCGAAGGCGGGGATCTAGTGAATTCACGAGGTCCCCGCTTTCGCGGGGATGACTTGTCGACTTGATGACTGTTTTGATCGGCAGATCATATTTTTTGGCAAACTCAAAGTCACGCTGATCATGCGCTGGGACCGCCATCACCGCCCCTGTTCCATAATCCATCAGGACAAAATTTGCGGCATAAACTGGCATCTCCCAGCCTGTGACAGGATTGACACAGTACGCGCCTGTAAAAACTCCGTCCTTTTCATAATTTCCGGAGAGGCGGTCGAACCGGCCGATCTTCTTTGTCCGCTCAATAAACTCTTTAACTTTTGTCTCGTGACCTGTCCCCTTTGACAATGAGACCGCAAGCGGGTTCTCCGCCGCAATACTCATGAATGTCGCACCAAAGAGTGTGTCGGGACGGGTTGTGAAGACTTCGATAAACCGTGCGTTGGTGCGTTGGTGCGTTGGTGCGTTGGTATCTTTTAATAGAAATTTAATCGATGCTCCGACAGATTTCCCAATCCACTCTCTCTGCATCACGCGAACACGTTCCGGCCAGCCCTTCAGTTCATCTATATCTTTCAAAAGTTCCTCGGCATATAGAGGCAGTCTGATAAACCACTGCGTCATTGGCTTGAGCGCCACTTCATTATCGCAACGCCAGCATTTTCCACCCTCTGCCTGTTCGTTGGCTAGAACTGTTTGACAACTCTCACACCAGTTGAGCATTGCCTCTTTTCTGGCAATGATCCCCTTCTCATACATCCTCACAAAGACCTGCTGTTCCCATTTATAATATTCCGGTTCGCAGGTTGCCACTTCCCTCTCCCAGTCATAGGAGATGCCGAGTTTTGTGAACTGCTCCCTCATGTTTTTGATATTCGCGCGTGTCCAGATTGCGGGGTTGGTCTTGTTCTTGATGGCCGCGTTTTCGGCCGGCATCCCAAATGCGTCCCAACCTATCGGATGCAAGACATTAAAACCCTTCATCATCTGATATCTGGCAAACGCATCACCAATTGCGTAATTTCTCGTGTGGCCCATGTGAAGATGGCCAGACGGATATGGGAGCATCTCTAATAAATAATATTTGGGCCTTTTCAGATCCTCCTTCACGCTGAATGTCTTCTTTTTGGCCCATCTCTTCTGCCATTTCTTCTCAATCGTCTTGGGATTATAATCTTTCTCCACCTACTTATCCTCCTTGAACACCAGTGTAATGGCCTGTTTTGCGGCACCGATAATTCCGGCCGCCTCACCCAATGCCGCACGTTTTAGATCTATCAAAGCCGCCGTCTCTTTATATGTCCTCTTTGGAATTTCGCGCTTTGCCTCGGCAATAAAAAAATTCCAGGCTGAGCTCAGGCCTCCGCCTATAATAAATGTGTTTATGCCAAGGACATTCACCAGAGAAGCGATCCCTGCGCCCAGATATGCACCAAAATTCCTCCAAATACCTGAAGCGAATATATCTCCGTCTTCCGCCATGGCGTGCAGTTTCTTGGCGGATACCTTATCCACCTCTCCGTTAAACTGTTCCAGAAATTTTTCTTTGTTCGGGTCATCCGATTTACTCATCAGATATCTCACCCCTTCGGATGAGACTATATTCTCCCAACAGCCACGACCCCCGCACTCGCAGACCTTTCCGTTAAAATTTATTACGATGTGACCGATCTCTCCGGCGAAACCCAAGTCACCGTGAAAAACTTCGCCGTTGATAACAATGCCTCCGCCTATCCCTGTTCCAAGCGTCATCATCACAAAATTCTTGAGGCCTTTTCCGGCTCCCTGCCAACCCTCTCCTCTGGCTATCATATTACCATCATTATCAAGAATAACGGGGAGCCCCGCGGCTTTGGACAGATCTGTTTTTAGCGGAAAACCCTTCCAGTCTGAGTAATGCGGCGATTTCACGATAACACCGCGTTCAAAGTCGACTATTCCTGGGGCACCGATACCCACACCTGCCACGTCAGGATATTCACTTTTCAGACGTTCAATTTGACCGGAAAGAAAATTGACAATCCCTTCCTGAGTCCTGTCTTTGCTTGTCGGCACAATCTCCTGCTTCAGAAGCTTGCCGTCTGCAGTGACAACTCCAAACCTGCAATTGGTACCGCCCAAATCTATTCCTATTACATACTTTTTCATGTTTGAACCCCGCCCATCCACGAACCTATGGCGGCCCCAAAGATCACCGCAACAATCAGGATGACAACACCACAACAGATGAGTAACGGCAAAAGCACGGCCAATATTGTCCTTGCATATGTTGTCTTGTGAACCTCTTTCAAACCTATCACGTTCAGGACAAGCCCCCAAACTCCGGCAACCACGCTCCCGACAACCGGGACGATCCCAAGCACCTGTGAGCTTGAGGAATAGCAGACGGCACGCCATGTGGCTTCAAAACCCTTGTTGGCCCCGCCAAATATCTTCAGACATATATGATAAACGAGTGTCTGAAAACACAAACCTATCACCGCAAAGACCGGCGCAACCACGATCAGCACCATAATGAGTATGAGCATTGTCGGCCAGCCGAAGGTCATCGTCCACGGTCCAAATCCTCCAAAGGCCACCATATAATCAACAATCACCGGGACGGAATGAAAACCGGCCTGATAGGCCCAGATCAGGATGATCGCAATCGACTGACAGATAATTCCATAATAAAGGGGCAGGATAAAATTGCCGGTCGGCGGGACACGCCTGAAGAAGGCAATTGGATTGATCATCACCTGTTTCCATGTCTCGATAAAGGCGGCAAGACGTCCACGCTCTCTCCACGTCTCCCACGGAATCTTGCCGTGAACATGAAGATGAATGGCGATGGTATTGTCACAGTGAGGGCAGTGATATCTCCCCTCAGCCTCTGCCTCGAAATCTCCCCCACACTGTGGACATTTGAATTTTGGCATTTATTGGTTCTTTGGTTCGTTAGTACGTTGATGCGTTAGTAAAAACTATATTGTGATTATTAGTACCATGTGGTACTAAAATATGCAATTATTATCATACATTACACAAACAAACACACCAAGGAACTAACGCACTAACGAACCAAATATGCCGCAATTTCTAATCGACAAGTCCAATATTCACAACAATACCGCCACCATCACAGGTGGTGATGCAAAACACATCAATACGGTCCTTCGCCTCAAGGTTGGCGACTGGCTGGTCCTGACCGACGGCGAGGGCCACCGCTGGAGGGCGGAGATAATATCATCCTCCCCCAAAAAAGTTGAAGCCCGTCTTACCAACGAACTAACGCACCAACGAACTAACGCACAAGTTGTTCTTGCTCAAGCCATGATCAAACACGACAGGTTTGAATGGATAATTCAGAAGTCTGTTGAGCTCGGCTGTTCAAGGATAATTCCGTTTACAAGCGATCGCACCATTCCAAAATTTAATAAGACAAAGAGTGCGAGGTGGCAAAAAATTGCAGATGAGGCGGCAAAGCAGTGTGGCACCTCCATCCGCCCAGTTGTTGAAGAACCTGTACCTTTTATTAAACTGCTGGATCAGTCCAATTCCGCAGTCCTGTTTTATGAAGGAGAAGCTAATACTACGATCAAATCTTACCAACGAACTAACGAACTAACGCACCAACGCACGATAATCATAGGGCCAGAGGGCGGCTTCTCCGCCGAAGAAATTGCGGCCGCAAAAAAAGCGGGAGTCGTCACCTGTTCTCTCGGGCCGCTAATAATGAGAGTTGAAACCGCCGCCGTTGCGGCACTGACGCTGATTCAATACAAGCTGGGACATTTTAATGAAACACCCATCAAACATAATACTGTTTATGGTTTATAGTTGATGGTTTATTAAAAATCTATGATGACAAAACAATCAACGATCAACAATCAACGATCAACGGTTTTAATTCTGGGCCATAGAGGCGCAAGGAAATATGCGCCCGAAAACACCATGGCGTCATTCAGAAAGCTGTTGGAGCTTAATGCCGACGGTGTTGAATTTGATGTAATATCAACACTCGACGGAGTCCCCGTTGTCATTCATGACAACAATATTTCTTATCTCACAGGGGAGAATATCCACATCAACAAGACCCCCTATTCGCTCTTATTAAACATCGACGTCGGGCGGCACTTTGGCGACCATTTCTCCGGAGAAAAAATTCCAACGCTGAGAGAGGCCCTCGAGCTAATGATATCCCGTGAAAATACCGTCAGGCCGTTCATTATCAATATCGAACTCAAGAAACAATCCGGTCAGAACAAGAACTTTATAAAGAGAGTTGTTGAAATAATCAAAGGACTGCCGGAGCTCCCGGACGGAATGAAGATTATTGTATCATCCTTCAGTCCGGACCTTCTCTACAGATTCGGCAGGATAGCGCCGGATTATGTTGGACGCTCGCTATTGATGCGACCAAGAGCTTTTTACTTCCTACATGGAGCATTCTTTGCTAGTATCACCGCAATAACGGGGGTGAATCCACACACAAGCATTCTGAGCAAGAATTTTATGAATTTTGCCAGATTAAAAAGTTGGACGGTCATGGTTTGGACCGCTAATACAAAGGAAGATATAACCAAAGCAATTGACATGGGCGTAGACGGCATCATCACAGATGATGTCGTTCTGGCTCAAGAGATACTGAGGAATCGAACAGATGGGTGACGATGAAGAGATCATGAATGACGAGACTGAATTGGTAGATATAAGCTCGGTTTCGGATGTGGTTGACGAGAAATCTCCCGTTCGGGTTGACGACGCCAAACCACTCTCTATCGCCGGGCGCGGCATGATTGCAAATCTGCGTCAAAGATTTGCGGCATTCCTTATAGACACTGCAATTCTCTTCTATTTCTACTGGATCTTGGGAACAATTGCCAGAAGAGCGATGTATGGATCGTGGGACGGCCCCGTCCCGTGTTACGGCTGGCAAGGGATGGCATTTCACGGCGGCTTTTTGGTATTCGCCTTCATTTATTATCTCATCTTTGAAGGAGTCTTCTTCGCCACTCCGGGAAAATTTATGTGCTGGATGAATGTCAGAAAGAAAGACGGATCATTTGCATCCATGTCGGCTGTTTTTGCACGAAACCTCTTCAGGATTGTTGATTACGCCCTGCCAGTCCTCCCCTTCTTTACAATGGAGCTGACCAAGGCAAGACAAAGAGTCGGAGATCTGATCGGTGGCACGACGGTTGTGAAGAGATATTCATACACAAAAGAGCTTTACGGCACGAGTATGATTAATATCGCCTCGGCCACAGGAAGACTTCTCTCTTCAATATTTGACTTGGCGATTGTCGGCACACTCACGCTGGGCTATCTTCTGTTTCTCTCATCCGAATCGCCAACGTTTAGCAAGTGGCTTTTGCTGTTCAGCCCGTTGGTTCCCGCGGCGTATTTTGTTGTCAGCGAAACACTCGCACGTACATCTCCCGGAAAGTGGCTCTTTGGATATATAGTCACGCACGGTGACGGAACGCCGGTCTCCTTCTCCGGATCCCTGACCCGCACATTCATGAGGATCTTTGATACCAATCCTGTGGGTCTGATAGTGATGTGGCTCAGCAGAAACAGGCAGAGACCGGGTGACCTTGCGGCAGACACAATCGTCTCAAAACAGCCAAGAGAGTGGCGCGGAGGTGTTGCATTTCTCCTTCTTCTATTAATCTCGGTCATGATCGGATGGCTGGGGATGGAGAATCGTTCAAACTTTATTAACAGCACTTCATTCAGATTCAATTTCCTGCCGACACTGGAAATTTTTGGAGGCGTCACGGATCAGGGCGGTTACCAGACCCCCACCCTCACCCATTTCAGATTTGCTGCCGAAAATGAGACGACAATCAGAACTCCTCCGGTCTTTGAGCCGGGAGAAACTCTCTTCATTATATTTGACCTTTATGGTTATCAGAAATCCGGCCGAATGGTCTGGATGCAGGAGGATTTAGAGGTCCGTTATCCCGATCAGTCTATCGGATTACATCAGGAAAATATTATCGACTTCCATCAGGTCATTTCCACTGACGGGCCGATTGAGCTGTCGAATAAATTCTTTATCCCGTTGACCGCGAAACCGGGGACATATACCTTGCAAATTTCGGTAAGAGACCTCTTTGCTCATGAGCGTGTCAGCACAACCAAGACCTTTGAGGTTCATATTAATGATAACACCAGAACAGACATTGAAGAGGCGCCGGAGTCGGAACAGCCGGAATCTGAAAACCCGGACCTCTCTAGCCTGGATCAAAGAGCCCTTCCGAAACTGCCTGCCATAAAAGAAAAAGAAATGAAGATCTCCGCCCTCCCCGCTCTTAGGTAATTATTTATATTATATAAAATTGGCGATAAGTCGTGCGCTTACATATCAATAAGCGCACCCGAAGTGTCGTGTCCTCTGATTCAAAGAAGATTTAAGCAGGTCAGTCTTAGCTCCGTCTTGTTAAAAATCAGGACAGTATTAATTCGGCAGGTAATCGCGGACACCAGGGGTCTGACCCCTGGCGATGCCGAGGACTGTCTGAGAACGCCATCTGTTTTTTATTAGATGGCGGCCGAGTTCCGCAGGAACCATTATAGACATTGTTAAGCGGTATCTGCGGGTCGCGGAATAATGCTTGCA